>DATIFD010000253.1:0-2482 GCA_035455385.1 Burkholderiaceae bacterium | reverse complement strand
GATGGTGGCCATCGGCTGGTGGCGCTGCTCGCTAGATGCCCGAATACCGCACGCCGGTGTTCAGGCGCAGGTCGGCGCGCAGCTGGATGCTCGGGATCTCGCGCAAGCGCTGCGAGACCGCGCTTTGCGGGTCGTTCAGGTCGCCGAACAGGATCGCCTCGTGCCCGGCCGACTTGCAGGCCTGCGCGCAGGCGGTGGTGCCGTCGCCGCGGTCGATCTTGTGCACGCACAGGGTGCAGCCCTCCACCGTGCCCTTGCCGCGCGGCACCGCGGGCCTCTGGTCCGTGAGGTTCTCGTGCACGAACGAGCGCGCCTTGTACGGGCAGGCCATCACGCAGTAGCGGCAGCCGATGCAGGTGTGCTTGTCCACCAGCACGATGCCGTCGGCGCGCTTGAACGACGCCCCGGTGGGGCAGACGTCCACGCAGGGCGGCTCGGCGCAGTGCTGGCACATCACCGGCGCCGAGTGCTGGCGGCCGCTCCTCAAGTCCTTGAGATCGATCTTGCGGATCCACTGCGCGTCCGTGCGCGGCCGGCCGGTATCGTGCAGGCCATTCTCCTGGTTGCATGCGGTGACGCAGTCGGTGCAGCCGGTGGCGCACTTCGCCGTGTCGATGAGCATGCCCCAGCGCACCTTCGCGCTCGCAGCCTCCTCCGGCGCGCGTGCGCCCGCGATCTCGATCAGCCGGATGCCCGGCGCGATGGCGACGCCCGCGAGCGCCGCGGCGGCGGTGCCCAGCAAGCCTCGGCGCAGGGGGTCCGGGCCCCTTCCGGTAGATTCGTGCGGGGCCTTCCCGGACCCCCCGCACCCCCCGGGCTCTTCGTTCAGGCTCATCTCGCAATGGCCTTTGCCGAGACGCGCTCGGGCTTGGAGGCATGGCACTCGAAGCAATCGAGCTTCACGCTCGCGTAGCGGTGGCAGCTCTCGCAGAATCCCTGCTCGCCCAGCACGCTGCCGGTCTTGGCGCTCGCGTGGCACTCCACGCAGCCGGCGAGGCTGTGCGCCTTGGTGCGGATGCCCTCGCGCATGGTGCGCTCGCGCTGGTGCAGCAGGAACTTCATGTGGTCGCGCCGCATGACCTCGGTCGCTTCCACGCACTGGCCCGGCCGCTCGATCACCACGACCGGCTTGTCGGTGCGGGCGTAGGCCAGCGAAAGCCCCGCGGCGATGACCACCAGCAGCGCCGCCGCGAGCCGCAGCATCACTCGCCCATGCCCATCTGGATGTAGCCGGTCGGGCATACGTCCGCGCAGATGTGGCAGCCGATGCACTTGGTGTAGTCGGTGTCCACGTAGCGGCCCATCGTCGCCTTGTCCTTCTTCACGCGGAACACCGCGGTCTGCGGGCAGTACACCACGCAGTTGTCGCACTCGAAGCACAGACCGCAGCTCATGCAACGCTTGGCCTCGGCCACGGCCTGCGCCTCGGCCAGCGGGTCGAGCCGCTCCTGGAAGTTCCCGAGCGCTTCGGCCGCCGTGAGCGTGGTGACCTTGCGCTTGTTGCGCGGCGTATACCCGAAGTGGCCGAGGAACAACGCCTCGTTCGGGATGACGTAGCGCTCCGAGCGGTTCTCGTAGTTGTGTATCGCCGCGCTGCTCTCGCAGGTGCCCCAGATCGGCTCGTGCACCTCGCTGAACGCGTACCCCTTCTCGAGCATCTTGCGCTTCAGGTCGAAGACGTGGACGTCGATCTTCGGGCGCTTGTCGAGCGGCTCGCCGCGCAGGTGCCGGTCGATGCCCTCGGCGGCGATCGCACCGTGGCCGATCGCGGTGGTGAGCAGGTGCGGGCGCACTACGTCGCCGCCGACGAATGTGCCGGGCTTGCCCTGCACCTGATAGTTGCGGTCGGAGGCGACGGTTCCCTTGCCGTTGTCGAATTCCTCGAGGCCGGTGAAATCCACCGCCTGGCCGATCGCCGACACGACGAGGTCGGCCGGGATGTCCTCCTCGGTGCCCTCGATCACTTTGATCTCGAGCCGCGGGCCGACGAACTTCGCTTCGCAGCGCGCCACCCGCAGCGCCTTGCCGCGTCCGTGCTCGTCGAGCAGAACGGCCACGGGCGCAAGCCAGCCGCGAATCGCAATGCCCTCGGCGAGCGCCTGCTCGATCTCGTGCTTGTTGGCCTGCATCTTGTCGATGCCGAAGACGGAGGTGAGCGTGACCTCGGCGCCCTGTCGCGCCGACACGGTAGCCACGTCGTGCGCCAGATGGCCCGCGATCGCGAGTTCCGGAAAATCGGTCGCCTGCGCATGTTCGATGTGGCCCAACCGGCGGGCGACGGTCGCGACGTCGAGCGACGTGTCGCCACCGCCGATGACGACGACGCGCTTGCCGACGTGCCGCAGCCGGCCGTCGTTGAACGCCTTCAGGAACGCCGTCGCGGTGACGACGTTCGGTGCATCGCCGCCCGGTGCCGGCAGCGGCCGCCCGGCCTGTGCGCCCATTCCGAGGAATACCGCATCGAAGTCCGAGCGGATCGATT
>DATIFD010000252.1:0-2303 GCA_035455385.1 Burkholderiaceae bacterium | reverse complement strand
GTCGGCCGGCGTGCGGTCGGCGAGCACGTCGAAAAGCGGGTCGAGATCGTTGCCGCCGCGTGCGATCCACTGACCCACGCCGCGCTTCGCGCGCTGAAGCTTCGGCCACGGCGTGTCGAGCCTTGCATTCGAGACGCCGTGCACGCCGCGCGCGAGCGCCTGCGTTCGCGCGCTGCGATTGGATCCGAACGCGCCGTGCAGACGCTGGCCACCGACGAGGTTGAAGCCGTTGTAGTGGTGCGCGCCGTCGACCAGGTCCGCGAGCGCATCGCCGATCGGGCGCGAGTCGCGCACGAGCGCCGGGACGAGCCCGCCGCGCGAGGGCGCCTGCGGATCGTGCCGCCCCGGCTCGCGCACGTTCGTGACGAACCCGTAGCGCCCATCCGGCGCGACGCCCAACCAGGTGCCACCGTGGACGAGGTCGCGTCCGGCGAGGATCGGCGCGCCGGTCTTGTCCTCCCACCAATGCGCCGGCGCGGCCGCACGCGCATGGTATTCGTCTCGGTTGGCGGCGAGCACGACCGCGTAGCGCGGATGCGCATCGAGCGCGACGACGGCGAGGCACATGTCAGTTGGTCCATGGCGCCGGGCGCCACCCGCGACGCATGAAACAGGCGTGTAATACGGTTGCGGCGTCCGGCACAGAGGTCGACTCACAGTTGGTGCTTCGAACCCGTATGTCAGTTGGACCCGCGGCCCTGCGAGCACCCTTGACTGTCGCCTGGGGCTTGGTGCCCCGGAGCACGCATCCTAGAGTTCGATGACGAGGGCTGCACGCCGATGTCGCCGCAACTGGGAGGCGATCATGGAAGTCATCTACCCGCGCTGCGCGGGTCTCGACGTGCACAAAAAGTCGGTCGTAGCGTGTGTGCGCCTTGCGCAGCAGGACCGTCTGCTGCATGAAGTGCGCACCTTCGCGACGACGACCTCGGGCTTGCTCGCGTTGGCCGATTGGCTGGCGGCGCATGCGGTGCAGCAGGTGGCGATGGAGGCCACCGGGGTGTACTGGAAGCCGGTGTGGCACGTGCTCGAAAGCCAGTTCGAGCTGATCCTGGCCAACGCCGCGCACGTCAAGAACGTCCCCGGCCGCAAGACCGACGTCAATGACGCCACTTGGCTGGCCGACCTGCTGGCACACGGGCTCATCCGTGCCAGCTTCGTACCGCCGATGGCCATTCAGCAACTGCGCGTGCTCACCCGTACCCGCAAGCAGTTCGTGCACGAACGCAGCGCCCACGTGCAGCGGATCGAGAAAGTGCTCGAAGACGCCAACCTCAAGCTCGGTGCCGTGCTCAGCGACATCGTGGGTCAAAGCGGGCGCGCCGTGTTGCAGGCCATTGTCGCCGGCCATCGCGACCCGGAACTCTTGCTCTCCTGCATCAGCGTGCGCGTCAAAGCCAGTCGGGCCGAGCTGCTCGAAGCCCTGCGCGGCCACATCACCGACCACCACCGCTTCATGCTCAAACTGCACCTGACGCACATCGAGGCACTCGAGCGCGCCTTGGCGACCCTGGAACAGGAGGTGGGTTCGGTCCTCGAACCCTTTCGTGACGCCGCCCAACGGGTAAGCACGGTCCCCGGCATCAGCGCCATTGCCGCGCACGTGATCGTCGCCGAAATCGGCATCGAGATGGACCGCTTCCCCTCGCCAGGCCACCTGCGCTCCTGGGCTTGCTTGTGCCCGCGCAACGATGAGAGCGCCGGCAAACGCCGCAATACTCGCGTGCGCCGGGGTGGGCGTTGGCTCAAGACCACGCTGGTGCAAGCCGCTTGGGCCGCCGTGCGCGTCAAGGGCAGTTACCTGCAGGCGCAGTTCCATCGCCTGCGCGCACGGCGCGGGGCCAAGAAGGCCATCATGGCGGTGGCCGCCTCGATGCTCACCGCCATCTGGTACATCCTGCGCAACGGCACCGAATGGCGCGAGCTCGGCGGCTGGTACTTCGAGCGCGCCGACGCCAAGAAGAGCGCCACGCGCCTGATCCGCCGACTCCAGCAAATCGGTTACGTGGTACACGCCACGCCAGTATGAGGACGTTAGTTTCATCCTAGTGGCGCCGGGCCGTCCCAAGCCACTGACGCGCCCCCTGGGGGGCAGCGAGCGCAGCGAGCGTGGGGGGATGTTTCATCCTAGTGGCGCCGGCCGTCCCAAGCCACTGACGCGCCCCCTCGGGGGCAGCGAGCGCAGCGAGCGTGGGGGGACGTTTCATTTCAGCGGTGCGAGACGTCGACCGCGCGCACGACGGCGACCGATGCGCCGGGGCGCGTGTCCCCCGCGGTGCGCACCGCCGGCGCTTCGTGCTGAT
>DATIFD010000251.1:0-3484 GCA_035455385.1 Burkholderiaceae bacterium | reverse complement strand
AGGATGCCGTCGCGGGCGCGCCACCGGCCAAGGGACGTCGCATCGGCGAGGTCATCCTCGCGGTGCAGAACATCTCGCTGAGCTTCGGCGGCGTCAAGGCGCTCTCCGACATCAGCTTCGACGTCCGCGAGCACGAGATCCGCGCCATCATCGGCCCCAACGGCGCCGGCAAGAGCTCGATGCTCAACTGCATCAATGGCGTCTATCAGCCGCAGCAGGGCACCATCACCTTCCGCGGCAAGACCTTCAGCCACATGAACAGCCGCCAGGTCGCCGAGATGGGCGTGGCGCGGACGTTCCAGAACCTGGCGCTGTTCAAGGGCATGAGCGTGCTCGACAACATCATGACCGGGCGCAACCTGAAGATGAAGAGCAACATCTTCCAGCAGGCGCTGCGCATCGGAGCGGCCGAGCGCGAGGAGCTAGAGCACCGCGCGTTCGTCGAGCAGATCATCGACTTCCTGGAGATCCAGCCCTATCGCAAGACGCCGGTGGGGCGGCTCCCCTACGGGCTGCAGAAGCGCGTCGACCTCGGCCGCGCGCTGGCGATGGAGCCGCAGGTGCTGCTGCTCGACGAGCCGATGGCCGGCATGAACGTCGAGGAGAAGCAGGACATGTGCCGCTTCGTGCTCGACGTCAACGACGAGTTCGGCACCACCATCGTGCTGATCGAACACGACATGGGCGTGGTGATGGACATCTCCGACCGCGTCGTCGTGCTCGACTACGGACGCAAGATCGGCGACGGTGCGCCCGACGAGGTGCGCGCCAACCCCGAGGTGATCAACGCCTACCTCGGCACGGCGCACTGAGCGGCACGAACATGGGACCTTTCCTCGAGACGCTGATCGGCGGCCTGATGACCGGCATGCTGTACTCGCTGGTGGCGTTGGGCTTCGTGCTGATCTTCAAGGCCTCGGGTGTCTTCAACTTCGCGCAGGGCGCGATGGTGCTGTTCGCGGCGCTGGCGATGGCGCGCTTCGCCGAGTGGATCCCGCACTGGACGGGCCTGCAGAGCAAGGTGCTGAGCGACCTGCTCGCGTTCGTCGCGGCGATGCTGGTGATGATCGCCGCGGCCTGGCTGATCGAGAAGCTGGTGCTGGGCAAGCTGGTCAACCAGGAAGGCATCACGCTGCTGATGGCCACGCTGGGCGTCACCTATTTCTTCGACGGCTTCGGCCAGACCGTGTTCGGCAGCGACGTCTATTCGATCGACGTCGGCATGCCCAAGGAGCCGATGTTCCTGTTCGAGAAGACCTTTCCCGGCGGCATCCTGGTCAGCCAGGAAGATCTGGTCGCCGCGCTGGTGGCGGCCACGCTGGTGGCCGCGTTGGCCGCCTTCTTCCGGTACACCAGCACCGGCCGTGCGCTGCGCGCGGTGGCCGACGATCACCAGGCCGCGCAGTCGATCGGCATTCCGCTGAACCGCATCTGGGTCATCGTGTGGTCGGTCGCGGGTTTCGCGGCACTGGTGGCGGGCATCATCTGGGGCAGCAAGCTCGGTGTGCAGTTCTCGCTGGCGCAGGTGGCGCTGAAGGCGCTGCCGGTGGTGATCCTCGGGGGCCTGACTTCGGTGCCCGGCGCGATCGTCGGCGGGCTGATCATCGGTGTCGGCGAGAAGCTGTCGGAGGTGTTCATCGGGCCGTACTTCGGTGGCGGCATCGAGATCTGGTTTGCCTACGTGCTGGCGCTGTTGTTTCTGCTCGTGCGGCCCCAAGGGCTGTTCGGGGAAAAAATCATTGACCGGGTATGAAATGCACGGTCAATGATTGTTCGGTGAAGGCTAACTTCGCAAAGCGAAGTTAAGCGGAGCGTGCCGTAACCAAAAGATCATCGCAGCAACATGCTCTATCGCGAGAACGGCCAATTCAAGACGAGCTACCGCTCCGACCAGCAGATCTTCCCGATCGCGCAGGATCGATACCTGGTGCTGGCGCTGATCGCGTTCGCGTTCGTCGGTGTGCCGCTGCTGGCGCCCGAGTACCTGTTCCGCGCCATCCTGATTCCGTTCCTGATCCTCTCGCTGGCCGCGCTCGGGCTGAACCTGCTGGTGGGCTACTGCGGACAGATCTCGCTGGGCACCGGCGGCTTCATGGCGGTGGGAGCCTATGCCGCGTACAACCTGTTCGTGCGCATCGACGGCATGCCCGCGGTGGCTGCCATCCTGCTGGGCGGTGTCTTCGCCACCGTGGTGGGCGTGCTGTTCGGCATCCCTAGCCTGCGCATCAAGGGGCTCTATCTCGCGGTGGCCACGCTGGCGGCACAGTTCTTCTGCGATTGGGCGTTCCTGCGCATCAAGTGGCTCACGGACAACTCGGCGTCGGGCTCGGTGAGCGTGGCCGACCTGTCGCTGCTGGGCTGGAAGATCGATTCGCCAGCCGACAAGTACCTGTTCTGCCTCGGCTTCGTGGTGCTGTTCGCGCTGGTGGCCAAGAACCTGGTGCGCAGCCACATCGGCCGCGAATGGATGGCCATCCGTGACATGGACGTCGCGGCGGCAGTGATCGGCATCCGGCCGGTGTACGCCAAGCTCACCGCGTTCGCGGTCAGCTCGTTCATCGTCGGCGTCGCTGGCGCCCTCTGGGGTTTTGTGCACCTCGGGTCGTGGGAACCGGCGGCGTTCAACATCGACCGCTCGTTCCAACTGCTGTTCATGATCATCATCGGCGGACTCGGCTCGATCATGGGCAGCTTCTTCGGCGCGGCCTTCATCGTCGTGCTGCCGATCTTCCTGGACAACGTGCCGTACCTGTTCGGGATTCCGATCGACACCGCACTGGCAGCGCACATGACCTTCATGATCTTCGGCACGTTGATCGTGTTCTTCCTGGTCGTCGAGCCGCACGGCCTGGCGCGGCTGTGGTCCATCGGCAAGGAGAAGCTGCGGCTGTGGCCGTTCCCGCACTGAGATTCGCCTTTCTTGCGTGCACCCTCGGGTGCCCTGTTGTTCGTTGAAGCAGACCCACCTTAGGAGGCAGACATGAAGTTGAGATCGTTCGCACTGGCTGCGGCCCTCGCCGCAGCCGGCACCTGTGCGGTGCTCGGCACCGCGCCCGCATTCGCCCAACAGAAGGAGCAGTTCTTCCCGGTGCTGGTCTATCGCACCGGCGCCTACGCGCCCAACGGCGTGCCGTTCGCCAACGGCTACGTCGACTATCTGAAGTACGTCAATGCCAAGGGCGGCATCAACGGCGTGAAGATCGTCTACGAAGAGTGCGAGACCGCCTACGCGACCGACAAGGGGGTCGAGTGCTACGAGCGCCTGAAGGGCAAGTACGGCGGCGCCACGGTGTTCCAGCCGCTGTCCACCGGCATCACGTTCGCGCTGACCGAGAAGGCACCCGGCGACAAGATCCCGCTGATCACCTCGGGCTACGGGCGCGCCGACTCCGCCGACGGCATGGTCTTCAAATGGAACTTCCCGCTGCTGGGCACCTACTGGACCGCGGCCGACATCCTGGTGCAGCACATCGGCAAGAAGGAA
>DATIFD010000250.1:0-2958 GCA_035455385.1 Burkholderiaceae bacterium | reverse complement strand
ATCGTCCGCTTCAGCTTCCCCACCACCATCCACTTCGGCCCCGGCGCGCGCAAGCTGGTCGCCGAGCACCTGATCGCGCAGGGCGTGAAGCGCCCGCTGATCGTCACCGATCGCGGCATCGCGCCGCTGCCGCTGCTCGGGAGGTTCCTCGACGGGATGAAGGGGCTGGAGGTCGCGGTGTACTCGGACATCTGGGGCAATCCGGTCAGGAGCCAGGTCGAGAGCGGTGTCGCGGCGTTCCGTGCGCATCGCGCCGACGGCGTCGTCGGCCTCGGCGGGGGCGCCGCTCTGGACGTCGCCAAGGCGATCGCGCTCATGGCGGTCCATTCTGGAGACGTGCTCGAATACGCCTGGGATCATCCGCAGGTGCGTCCGATCGAGCACGAGCTGCCCTACTTCGTCGCGCTGCCGACGACCGCCGGCACCGGCTCCGAGGTCGGCCGCTCGGCGGTCGTCAGCGAGAACGACACGCACCACAAGCGCACCGTGTTCGACCCGAAGATCCTCGCGCGCGCGGTGTTCGCCGACCCCGAGCTGACGCTCGGACTGCCGCCGGCGGTGACCGCGGCGACCGGCATGGACGCGCTGACGCACAACATCGAGAGCTACCTGTCGCCGGCGTTCCACCCGCTGTGCGACGGCATCGCGCTCGAGGGCCTGCGCATCGGCGCGCGTGCGCTGGCCACCGCGGTGGCCGAGCCCGGCAACCACGGCGCGCGCGCCGACATGATGATGAGCTCGATGATGGGCGCCATCGCGTTCCAGAAGGATCTCGGCTCGGTGCACGCGTGCGCGCACGCGCTCGGCGCGGTGTGCGACCTGCACCACGGACTGGCCAACGCGCTGATGATCGACACCGTGCTCGACTGGAACCGCGAAGCGGTGCCCAAGAAGTTTGCCGAGCTGTCGCACGCTGCCGGGCTCGGGCCCGACGCCGACGGCGCCGCGTTCATCCACTGGCTGCGTGCGCTGAAGACGCGCATCGGCATCACCGGTGGCCTGGCCGCGCGCGGCGTCACGCAGGCCCATCTGCCGCAGCTGGTGCCTCTGGCCGCCAAGGATTTCACCGCACAGACCAACCCGCGGCCCACCGTCGAGGCAGACTACGAGCGGTTCTTCCTCGCGGCAATGTGAGCATGGGCAGTGACAGGCTGAAGATCGCCATCTCGGCGTGCTTCTTCCACGCCGACGCGCAGCGACCGATCTTCTCCGGCAAGACGCTGCAGTACATCGAGCAGTCGGTGGCGCACTGGGTGGCGTCGCAGGGCGCGCTGCCGGTGATGGTGCCGTCGCCGCTGGGCGACACGTCGCGCGGCACCGTCGGCTTCGACGACTACGCTGCGTGGCTCGACGGCCTGGTGCTGATGGGCGGCTCCGACGTGTGGCCGGGCCACTACGGCGAGGAACCGCTGAAGCCGCAGTGGGCCGGTGACCGCATCCGCGACGAGTACGAAACCGCGCTCGCGCGCGCCTTCATCGCCCGGGCCAAGCCGGTGTTCGGGGTCTGCCGCGGGTTGCAGGTGCTCAACGTCGCGTTCGGCGGCTCGCTGCTGCAGGACATTTCGACCCTGCAGCCCGACGCCCTCACCCATCGCAGCGCCGAGCTGTACGACCAGTTGTTCCACACGGTGGAGTTCGTGCCCGGCACGCAGCTGGCCCGGCTCTACCCCGGCACGCCGCGCGCGAAGGTCAACAGCGTGCACCACCAGGGCATCAAGGCGTTGGCGCGCGACTTCACCGTCGAGGCACGCTGCCCCGACGACCAGATGATCGAGGCCGTGCGCTGGCGCGGTCCCAGCTACGTCGCAGCGGTGCAGTGGCACCCGGAGTTCCACAAGCCGGTGGAACACGGTGTGATCGACGACGCGCCGATCCTGAAGGACTTTCTCGACGCGGCGATGGCCGCGCGCGCCGCACGATGACCTCGCCCGAGCGGCCGCTGCTGATCGGCGTGTCGGCCCGCATCTACATGCCCGGGACGGCGGGCATCCAGGTCAGCGGCATCTGGACCAAGAATCTGCACTACCTGGAGCAATCGGTCGCGCACTGGGTGCTGTCGGGCCATGCGATGGCGGTGATGATCCCGGCCGTCACCAAGGACAGCATCGTGATGCGCAGCGACCTCGACCTCGACGACTATGCGCAGACGCTCGACGGCCTGGTGCTGCAAGGCGGCAACGACGTCGCCCCCGAGACCTACGGCGAGACACCGCTGCATCCCGACTGGGCCGGCGATCGCGTGCGCGACCGCTACGAGATCGAGCTGATCGATGCCTTCGTGCGCGCCGGCAAGCCGGTGTTCGGCATCTGCCGCGGCCTGCAGCTGCTCAACGTGATGTTCGGCGGCACGCTGCTGCAGGACATCGCGACGCAGCGACCAGCATCGCGCGCGCACCGCGACGGCTCGACCTTCGAGCGCCACTTCCACAGCGTCGAGCTGGTGCCCGGCTCGCGGCTGGCGCAGCTGTACCCCGGCGTGCCGCGCGGCATCGTTAACTCCATCCACCACCAGGCGATCAAGGACCTGGCGCCCGGCTTCGCGGTCGAGGCCTGCTGCCCGGATGACGGCATGATCGAGGCCGTGCGGCGCAACGGGGCGTCGTACGTCGCTGCGGTGCAGTGGCACCCGGAGTTCCACGTGCCCGGCGATCCCGACAACTTCAACGACGAACCATTGCTGCACGACTTCCTGCGCGCCGCGCGCCAGGTCCGGGCGCAGCACCACGCCTGAACCCAATGCCCACCCTGATCATCCACAACCCGGCCACCGGCGCCGTCGTGGCCGAACGCGCAGCGGACGATGCCGCTTCGGTCGGCGCCAAGGCGCAGGCCGCTCGCACCGCCCAGCCCGGCTGGGCCGCCACCCCGCTGCGCGATCGCCTGGCGACCATCGAGCGCTTCCGCGCCGCCCTGGTGGCCGAGCTCGACACGCTCGCCGCCACGCTGACCAGCGAGGTC
>DATIFD010000249.1:0-9310 GCA_035455385.1 Burkholderiaceae bacterium | reverse complement strand
CTCGACAAGGCGGCGCTCGATCTGCGCCCGGCCGAAGTCGCTGCAGGGCGGGCGGCGCGCGCGGATCCGCGATGAAGGTGGCTTCCAGGCTCGACCACATCGAGCCCTTCTACGTGATGGAGTGCGCCAAGGCGGCGCACGAGATCGCCGCCAGCGCGTTGTGCGACCCGGCCCGCGGCGGCAGACCGATGATCTACCTGAACATCGGCGAACCCGACTTCGGTGCCGCACCGCTCGTGCGCGAGGCCGCGCAACGCGCGATCCGCGATGGCCGCACGCAATACACCCAGGCCACCGGACTGCCGGCGCTGCGCGAGGAGATCGCCCGCTGGTACGCGCGCCATTTCGGCGTGCAGATTCCGCCGCGCCGCATCGTCGTCACCGCCGGCGCATCGGCCGCGCTGCAACTGGCCTGCGCCGTGCTTTTCGAGCGCGGCGACGACGTGTTGATGCCGGACCCCTGCTATCCGTGCAACCGCCACTTCGTCGCCGCGGCCGATTCCACGGCGGTGCTGCTGCCGGCCGACGCTGGCACGCGCTTTCAGCTTGACGCCGGTGCCGTGTCAACGGCATGGGGCCCGCGCACCCGCGGGGTCCTGCTGGCCACGCCATCGAATCCGACGGGCACGTCGATCGATCCGGACGAGCTCGCGCGCATCGTCGAGGTCACCCGTTCGCACGACGCGGCCTGCGTGGTGGACGAGATCTACCTCGGCCTGAGCTATGACGAACGCTACGCACGCAGCGTGCTGTCGGTGGCGGCGCACGATGACTGTGTCGTGTCGGTCAACAGCTTCTCGAAGTACTTCGGCATGACCGGATGGCGCCTCGGCTGGCTGGTGTTGCCCGACGCGCTGGTGTCGCCGGTGGAGCGCATGGCGCAGAACCTGTACATCTGCCCGTCCACCGTGGCCCAGCACGCAGCGCTGGCTTGCTTCGAGGACGAATCGATCGCCGAGTTTGAGCGCCGAAGGTCAGAGTTCAGGCGGCGCCGAGACTTCGTCGTGAGTGCGCTGCAGCGGCTGCGCATACCGACACCGGTCGCTCCGGACGGCGCGTTCTATGCCTACGCGGATTGCTCGCAACACAGCGCCAGCAGCTGGGAGTTCTGCTTCGATCTGATGCGTCGTGCCCAGGTGGCGCTGACGCCCGGGCGCGACTTCGGCCGCTGCGCGCCCGAGCGCTACCTGCGGCTGTCGTATGCCAGCTCGATGACCGAGCTCGAAGAGGCGATGGAGCGCCTGGAGAACTGCCTGTGACCTTTTGCCATCGCCGCAAAGCGCGAGGGTGACAAAGCGTTACGCGCAGGAAGGAACCACGCTTTTTGTCGCCTTTGCAGAGGGTACGGCGCCTAAGCTGCGAGGGTGCACGACCATTCACAGCGCGACAAGGTGGTCACCGCCCGCGACACACCGCCGGCGGCGCCGATCGACCTCGATCCGACCGCATCGGAGACACCCGCTCCGGACGGCGGCGAAGCCAGCTCCGCAGGCCAGGGCCTGACGATCGGCCACATCGGACGCTATGCGCTGAAGCAGCAGCTCGGTGAAGGCGGCCTCGGCACCGTCTATGCCGCGTACGACCCCATCCTGTCACGCACCATCGCGGTCAAGACGCTGCATCTGAGCGTCGCCGAAGGCGACCGTGCGGCACTCGACGCACTGTTCCTCAACGAAGCGCGCGCCGCGGCGGGCCTGAACCACCCGAACATCGTCACGGTGTACGACGCCGGCCTGTCAGAGCAAGGCGTCTACATCGCGATGGAGCGCCTGCGCGGGCGCGACCTGCGACAGCTGATGGCCAACGGCTGGCGGCCCGACATCGTGCAGACCGCGCAGATCATGCGCCGGGTCTGCGACGCGCTGAGCTACGCGCACTCCAAGGGGGTGATCCACTGCGACATCAAGCCGGCCAACATCTTCATGGTCGGCCGCACGCTGCCCAAGGTGGTGGACTTCGGCATCGCCCGCGTCGCGCACGGGCAGGACATTCCGGCGCTCGAAGGCGTCGTGGCCGGATCGCCGCACTACCTGGCGCCCGAGCAATTGCGCGGCGAGACCATCGATCGCCGCTGCGACGTCTATGCGCTGGGCGTCGTGATGTACGAGCTGCTGACGCACCGCAAGGCGTTCGACGGCAAGTCGCTGCAGGAGATCGTGTACGCGGTCGAGCACGCGCGGCCGTTGGCGCCTCACGAGGTGCGACCGGAGGTGCCCAGGGCGCTGTCCGACATCACGATGCGCGCGATCGCGCACGACCCTGCGCAGCGCTACCGCTCGGCCCGTCAGATGAGTCAGGCGTTGAAGCAATGGCTCGAGGCCGAAGCCGACATCGGCGCCGAGGACGGTGCGCAGGCGCGCGGGCGACGCTGGATTGGCGCGGCGCTGCTGGTCGGCGCGGCGATCGGCGTCGTAGCGGGCTGGCGGCTGCTGGGTACCGCAGACGCGGAGCATGCGACAGAGGCTTCTGCACCGCCGGAGACCGCGCCGGCCACGGCACCGATCCAGTCGTCCGCGGCGGTGCTGGTGGCAACGCCGAGTTCATCTTCAGACGACGGCGCCGCAGGCCCGGCCGCCGCCGCGACGCCGCCGCAGCCTGTCGCCCCGATGCCGGTGCGCCCCCGCGTCGTGGCAAAGCCCGCGGTTCGCGAAGCGCGCGAGCCGCCCGCTCCCAAACCCGCCAAGGCGTCGCCAGCGGCCACCGGCGTGTTGCAGCTCGCAGTCACCCCCTGGGGCCAGATCGAAGTCGACGGCAAGGGCGCCGGTGTGACGCCGCCCCTCGCCCAGCTGACGCTGTCGGTCGGCGAACACGTGATCACCGTGCGCAACTCGGATTTCGCGCCGCACACAGTCACCGTGCGGGTGGCGGCCGATCAGCCGGTGGTCGTACGGCACCGCTTCGGTTCCTAAAGGAGTGCGACGATGAAACGCCTGATCTGGCTCGTGGTGTGGCTGGCCGCCGTTCTGGCCGGCTGTGCTGCACCCAAGCCCTCGGCCGGCCTGACCGACGTGATCGAGCGGCCGGCCGAGCGCGCTCTGCTCACCGGCATGCGTGCCTACGACGACGCGCAGTATCCGCAGGCCGAGCGCTCGCTGCAGACCGCGCTGTACTCGGGGCTCGACAGCCCGAAGGATCGCGCCAGCGCGTACAAGCTCCTGGCCTTCATCTACTGCACCAGCAACCGCGTGCCCGATTGCGAGGCGTCGTTCCGCGCCGCGCGCGAGGCCGATCCGGCGTTCACGCTGTCGCGCTCCGAAGCCGGCCATCCGCTGTGGGGCCCGGTGTATCGCCGCGTCGTGCCGTGACCCGAATCCCGCAGCGGCTCACGTATCATCGCGTGAGCCCATGCGAGAGCGCACCGTCAAGCCGTTTCGCCATGCCACGCGGGTGTACTGGGAAGACACCGACGCCGGCGGCATCGTCTATTACGCAAACTACCTGAAGTATTTCGAGCGCGCCCGCACCGAGTGGCTGCGCAGCCTGGGCGTCGAGCAAGGCGTGCTGCGTCAGCGATTGGGGGCGATGTTCGTCGTCAGCCGCACGGCCATGCGCTACCTGCGCCCGGCGCGACTCGACGACGTGCTCGAGGTCACCGTCGCGGTGCGCGAAGCCGCCCGCGTCAGCCTGCATTTGGAGCAGCAGGCGCTGCGCGGCACGGAACTGCTGGCGCAAGGCGATGTCCGAATCGCTTGCGTCGATGCGCCGACGCTGAAGCCACGACGCATCCCCGACGAAGTCCTGAGCAAACTACAGTGAACCAAGACCTGTCGATCGTTCAACTCGTGCTGCACGCCAGTTTCGTGGTGCAGGTGGTGATGGTGGGGCTGCTGGCGGTGTCGGTGGTGAGCTGGTCGATGATCTTCGGCAAGGTGTTCGGGCTCAAGCGCGTGCGCACGCTCAACGACAGCTTCGAGCGCGAGTTCTGGTCCGGCAAGAATCTGGCCGAGCTGAACCAGGCGGCCGGCGCCAAGCACGCCAGCGCACCGATGGAGCGCATCTTCGCCTCGGGCATGCGCGAGTTTCTCAAGTTGCGCGAGCGTCGGCTGGACGCAGTCGCGCAGCTCGACGGCGCGCGCCGCGCCATGCGGGCCAGTTTCCAGCGCGAGCTCGACGTCATCGAGGGCAACCTGGGGTTCCTGGCATCGGTGGGCTCAGTGAGCCCGTATGTCGGCCTGTTCGGCACGGTGTGGGGCATCATGCATGCGTTCGTCGGCCTGTCGAACCTGCAGCAAGTGACGCTGGCCACCGTGGCGCCGGGCATTGCCGAGGCGCTCGTGGCCACCGCGATCGGCCTGTTCGCGGCGATTCCCGCGGTGGTCGCCTACAACCGGTTCGCGCGCGACATCGACCGCCTGGCCACCCAGCTCGAGACCTTCATCGAGGAGTTCCTCAACATCCTGCAGCGCAACGTCGGCGCGCCGGTCACGCAGTCCGCCGCGGCCACCGCGCCGGCACCGCTGAGGTAGGTCATGAGGCCCCCACGCTCACTTCGTTCACAGCCCCCCGAGGGGGCGCGTCAGGCCCTTCGGGCGGCCGGGCGGCCCTGACATGCCCGCCGTCATCGCCCACAGCAGCCGACGACGCCGCTCGATGAGCGAGATCAACATGGTGCCATTCATCGACGTGATGCTGGTGCTGTTGATCATCTTCATGGTCAGCGCGCCGCTGATCACCACCGGCATCGTCGACCTGCCGACCGTGGGCAAGACGCGGCAGCGTCCGCAGCATGTGATCGAGGTCGTGATCGGCAGCGACGAGCGCGTCAAGGTGCGCGTCGATCAGGGTGAGGCCAGCGTCGTCGGCGTTGCCCAGCTCGCCGCCCGCGTCAAGGACCTCCAGGCCGGCAATGCCGACACGCCGGTCGTGATCTCGGCCGACCGCAACGTCAAGTACGAGAAGGTCGTCGGCGCGATGGACGCGCTGCAGCGCGCCGGCGTGCAACGCGTGGGCCTGTCGGTCAAGCAGGGCAGCTGAGCATGGCACTGGACAGCACCCTCAAGCGGCACGACAACCTGATGCCGCAGCGCCTGGGCGGCATGCGCAAGGGCACCGCGATGGCGCTGCTCGTGCACGTCGGCTTGCTGATCGCACTGGCCTTCGGCGTTTCGTGGCGCAGCCAGACACCCGCCGGCGTCAGCGCCGAACTGTGGTCCGCGGTGCCGCAAGTGGCAGCGCCGCCTGCGGTCCAGCCCAAGCCGGCACCCGCCCCGACACCGCCGGCGCCGACGCCAAAGACCGAGGTGGCGCCGCCCAAGCCATCGCAGAACGAGGCCCAGATCGCGATCGAGCGAGAGAAGGCCGAGCGCAAGCAGCGCGAGTTGCGCGAGCAGCAGGAGCGCGAGCGCAAGGAACAGGCGCGCAAGGAGCAGGAACGCATCGAGCGCGAGAAGGCGGAGAAACTCGCCGCACAGAAGCAGCGCGAACTCGAGGCCAAGCGTCAGAAGGAAGAGGAAGCGCGCCAAGCCAAGCTGCGCGAGGAGAACCTCAAGCGGATCGTGAGCCAGGCGGGGACCGGCGCCCCGGACTCGACCGGCACCGCGGTACGCGACGCCGGCCCGTCGGCCAGCTATGCCGGCCGCATCGTGGCACGAGTCAAGCCCAACATCGTGCTGACCGACGAGGTGCCCGGCAACCCGACCGCCAGCGTCGAGGTCCGCTGCGCGCCCGATGGCACCATCATCGGCCGCCGGGTCGTCAAGAGCAGCGGCAACAAGGAGTGGGACGAGGCCGTGCTGCGCGCGATCGACCGCACCGAGGTGCTGCCGCGCGACGTCGACGGCCGCGTGCCGTCGAGCATCGTCATCGACTTCCGCCCGCGCGAATAGCTCTGCGGGCGGCCAGATTCACAGTGTCGGGTCGCGTCCGCGATCGGGCCCGGCCGGTAGCGCCGCCGCCGGCTCGGCTGCCGGCTCTGCGTACCGTGCGACGACGCGGCGGTCGAGCCAGTCCTTCAAGGCCCACACCCAGCGCCCCTGGGCACTCCAGCGACCCCATGACGCGATCGCGCGGCGTTCGCCGCACGACAACAGCTGCAGCGGCTGCGGCTTCGGCCTCCAGGGTTGCAGCGCGCCGCCGGCCAGTCTGCGCCGCAGGTTGATCGCCAGAGCGGGCCCGGCGCTCGCCGCCGACACGCTGCCGCGCTCGAGCGCGCGGTCGGCGCGCGCGGCCACGGTGCCGACGGCGAACACCTCGGCGTGCGAGGTGCTCTGCAGCGTCTCGCCGGTGTTGACGAAGCCGTCCGCATCGAGCGCGAGCCCGCTGGCGCTCAGCCAGGGCGGCGCGACGGTCGGCGACGCCAGCAACGGCACATCGCACACCACGCGAGCCCCGTTGTCGAGCTGCACCTGGCCGCTGACGATCTCGACGCAGCGCTGGTTGAGCACCGTCACGCGGGCGCGGCGCAGCACGCGCAGCGCGCGCTCGTGCATCGCGGCGTCGGAGCCCGGCAGCACCGTCTGGTCGCCGGTCACCAGGCAAATGCGTGCCTGCTCGGTCCCGGCGCCGTTGAAGCGATGGTGCAGCGCCAACGACACCTCGAAGCCCGCGGCACCGCCGCCGATCACCACCAGGTTCAACAGGCGGTCCCCGGGCAGCGCCAGCAGGCGCTCGTACAGCTGCACGAAGTGCTCGACCGGCCGCAGAAACAAACCGTGCTCACGCGCGCCCGGGATGGCTTCGCGGTCGAGCACCGCTCCGGTGTCGATCGACAGCACGTCGTACTCGGCAACGCGTCCGTCGGCCAGCGTGACCGTGCGCGCGGTGGCGTTGAGCGCCACGGCGCTGGACAGTGCGAGCTCGACCTTGGACGCTCGCACCAGCGGCTCCAGCGCGATCGAGCACTGCGCCAGCGTGTAGTGCCCTGCGATCCAGCCGGGCAGCATGCCGCTGACGATCCGGCGCGCGTGCGGCGACACCAGCACCGCCTGCACACCGGGCATCGGCTCTCGCGCCATCGTGCCGAGCACATGGAGGTGGGCACGGCCGCCGCCCAGCAGGACCAGCCGCCTCATTGCCCGACCATGTCGCTGCTCAGTCCGATGCCACGCCCGTGGGTAGGCTGCTTCATCGGCCGCAGGATAACGCCAAGCCGAAGTCCGTCCTGTCGTGGCACGCGGGCGCGCCGCACGGCCGAGCATCGGTTCGTTGGCCCGGCCCGGCTGCGCGGCGGGCGCGCATCACGCCAGGCCGCTGTCACCGCGCGCCCGCGGATGCGTCGCCCACCGGCTCCACCGCCTGCAACCACTGCTGCCGCACGGCATCGTGCAGCCAGGCTTCGAAATCGAACGGGGCTCCGGCCGCATCGAGCGCCCGCGACAGCGGCATCGCTTCGCGCAGCGCGGCGACGAAGCACGCGCCCGGCGCGTCGATCACGCTGACGCTGGCACGCCATTGCGAGCGCGACACCAACGCGTTCTCGACCGCACCGTCATCGAACGCCCGCCGCACTGCAGCGAAGCGATCCGCGGCGTCGCTTCGATGGGCCTGCCAGATCGTCACCAACGGCCAGCGCGACACGATGCACTGCAGGCCCGGACGCAGGCGCAGCATCAGCTGTGCAGGATCCCGCTCGCCGAGCAGTCTCAGCCCATCCGGTACCGGGCCCACGTCGATGGCGCATTCGATCGCATGCACGGCCCAGTCGACGCGCGCCACGTCGGCCAGATAGGGCTCCGGGGCGAGTTGAGAATCGTCGGCGATCCAGTCGGGCAGCGCGTCGCCATATCGCGCCAAGTCGCCGCGACTCGGCGGGTAGCGATGCCAGTACGCTCGCGCCAATCGGGCGAACGACTCGTCACCGACGAGTTGTCGCACCGTGGGGAACGCCGTGGCGAGTGCGCGCTCGGCAATCGCGCCGGCATTGCCGCGGTAGGCGTCCAGCCCATGCTGCGCCCGCGCGCCGGACTCGTGCACCCACCCCAGCAGCGCGGCATCGGCGTCGCGCCGCCAAAGGGCGCGCAGCAACTGTTGCTGGCGTGCCAGCTCGCGCCGGGGGTCCGCGCTCACTGGACTACCCTACGCGCTACGCGCTGCGGGATTCGCGCTTGGGAGCGGCCCGGCGCGCTCATGCCGGCTGCAGCGGCACCATGCACGAGGAGGCCCGTCGCGCCTCGCCCAGCAGCACGTCGAGGGCGGGAATCCCGGTGTCCCACTCGATCAGCGTCGGCTTCGGCCCCAGCCGCCCGACCGCATGTGCGAACACCTGCCACACCGATTCATGCACGCGGCTGCCGTGATCGTCGATCACCAGCGGCCCGCGCGCATCGAAGCCGGCGAGATGGATCTCGCCGACATGCCGGGCATCGATCGCATCGACGAAACGGCGCGCGGCGGCAACCGGCTCGTCACCGCGGTTGATCGAGTTGACCACCAGGTTGTTGAGATCGAGCAGCAGACCGCAGCCGCTGCGGCGCGCAAGCTCGTTGTAGAACTCCGCCTCGTCGATCGCGTCGTCGGCCCAGCGCAGATACGCCGACAGGTTCTCCACCAGAAGCGGGCGACCCAACCGCTGCTGCACCTGCTCGACGTTGCGCACCATGATGTCGAGCGACGCCGCCGTGAAGGCCACCGGCAGCAGATCGGCACCGTGCACCGCCGGCTGGCCGCCCTGCAGTGGCGCGCGGGCGAAGCTGGCGTGGTCGCTGACGCGCACCGGGTCGATACGCCGCACCAGCGCGGCCAGTCGATCGAGGTGCCAGGGGTCCAGTCCGACCGCCGAACCCAGCGACAGCCCCACGCCGTGCAGGCTGACCGCATACTGCTCACGCCCGCGCTCGAGCACGGCCAGCGCAGCGCCGCCGTCGCCGAAGAAGTTTTCCGAGTGCACCTCGATGAAGCCGAGCGCGGGCCGACGCTCGAGCAGCTCACCGTAGTGAGGCTGTCGCCATCCGATGCCCACGTCGGCCGTGGGCCGCTCCCGCGGCCGGGTGCCCAACTCGAGGCGGCCTGCTAGCCCTTGGTCTTGGCCTTGGCCTCTGCCTCGGCCTCGGTCAATCCCTTCAAGTCCTTGCAGGTGCCCTTGGCCACGTACTTCCACTCGCCGGGGTCGTTATCGACCTTGTTCTGGCCCGCGCACGAGTGCGAACCCGAGAGGTTGGCGCAGTCGTTCTGTCCGGCCTTGGCGATGCCGAAGCACTTCTCCTTCTCCTTGGCCTGCGCAGTGGTCTGGCCCGCCAGGCCGAGCGCCAGGACCGAGGCCAGGGCGGACGAGACGATCAGACGTTGGTTCATCGGTTTGCTCCTCGAGTGATTGGGTCGTTGCCTGCCTTGGACCGGCGTCGCCGTGGTCGGGGCCTCAGTCGAACCCGTAGCG
>DATIFD010000248.1:0-3711 GCA_035455385.1 Burkholderiaceae bacterium | reverse complement strand
GTCGTGATGCGCTCGGCCAGGCGCTTCCACTCGGCCATCGGGATGGCGGTGTCGGCAGCGTCCGTCCACTTGCGGTTCAGGTGCGGGCTCCAGTCGACCGCGTACTTGCTCTTGAAGTTGGTGAGCACCGGATCCACCGTGTGCTTGCCGGCGTCGAACGCGGCGCGCAGGTCCTTCACCATCCTGTCGGGCCCGTCGGCGGCCAGCACGGCTTGCGCAACCAGCTTGTCGCCGTAGAGCTTGCGCGTGCCGGGGTGTGCGGCGATCTTCTTGTACATCAGCGGCTGCGTCAGGCTCGGCGTGTCCTGCTCGTTGTGGCCGAGCTTGCGGAAGCAGACGATGTCGACCACCACGTCCTTCTTGAACTGCATGCGGTAGTCCAGCGCCAGCTGCGTGCACAGCACCACCGCCTCCGGGTCGTCGCCGTTCACGTGCAGCACCGGCGCCTCGATCATCTTGACCACGTCGGTGCAGTACAGCGTCGAGCGGCTGTCGCGCGGGTCGCTGGTGGTGAAGCCGATCTGGTTGTTGATCACCAGGTGCACGGTGCCGCCGGTGTAGTAGCCGCGCGTCTGCGCCAGCGCCAGCGTTTCCATCACCACGCCCTGGCCGGCGAACGCGGCGTCGCCGTGCACCAGCACCGGAAGCACCTGGTCGCCGAGCTTGTCGCCGCGGCGGTCCATCCGCGCCTTGACCGAGCCCTCGACCACCGGGTTGACGATCTCCAGGTGGCTCGGGTTGAACGCCAGGCTCAGGTGCACCGGGCCGCCGGGCGTGGAGATGTCGCTCGAGAAACCCTGGTGGTACTTGACATCGCCGGCCGGCAGATGCTCCGGCGCGGTGTGTTCGAACTCGGCGAACAGGTCCTTCGGCATCTTGCCCAGCGTGTTGACCAGCACGTTGAGGCGGCCGCGGTGGGCCATGCCGATCACGATCTCCTGCACGCCCTGGGCGCCGGCACGCTGCACCAGCTCGTCCATGCTGGCGATGAAGCTCTCGCTGCCCTCGAGCGAGAAGCGCTTCTGGCCGACGTACTTGGTGTGCAGGAAGCGCTCCAGGCCCTCGGCCGCCGTGAGGCGATCGAGGATGCCGATCTTCTCGTCGTTGCTGAAGGCGGGCTTGGCGCGAATCGACTCCAGCCGCTCCTGCCACCAGCGCTTCTCGGTCGGCTCGGTGATGTGCATGAACTCCGCGCCGATCGTGCCGCAGTACGTTTCGCGCAACGCCTGCAGGATCTCGCGCAGCGTCTGGTGCTCGGCCTTCGTGAAGTAGGTGTTGGTGGCGCTGAAAGTGATGTCCATGTCACTTTCGGTCAGGTCGTAGAAGGCCGGGTCGAGTTCGGGAATGCGCGGCCGCTCGGTGCGCTTGAGCGGATCGAGATCGGCCCAGCGCGCACCCAGCGACCGGTAGGCCGCGATCAGCGACTGCACGTGCACCTGCTTGCGAGCCACCGCCAGTTCGCTGGCGCTGGCCTTGACCGCGAAGGCGTTGGCCTTGGCGCGCTGCGCGAACGATTCGACCACCGGCGCGTGCGCCACGTCGCGGCTCAGCGTGCCGTCGGCCGACGGCACGTTCTGCAGCTTGTCGAAATAGGTCCGCCAGTTGTCGGGCACGCTGCCCGGGTTGTCGAGGTACGCCTCGTAGAGCTCCTCGACGTAGGGGGCATTGCCCCCGAACAGGTACGAGTTCGACCTGTACTGCTGCATCATCTCTCGCTCACCTTTCGCCCGCGGTTTCCACGGGCTCGTAGATGGGTTGCGCAACCTTCCGCGGCCCGGCTCGACCGGTCGGCGGACTAGCGACCCGCCCTGCCGGCCAGGCCGGCAAGGGGAGGACACGGAAAGGACCTATCGACTCATGGCCGGCACTTTAGCACCGCGGCCGAACACCGCGCCGGCGTGAACACCATGCGAAAGGCGGCGCATTTGGCAGCAGTGTCTGCCTCGGAGTGCGCCGCGTCGCCGGCACCGAGGGCTAATCCGGTCGGCATGCCGGGCGTGGCCGACTACGATGGCGGCCTTCCCACACAGGAGCTCCTCCCATGAATCTGAAGGCCATGCTGGCCGCCGCGGCCGTCGCGATCGGCCTGGCGGCTCCGCTGCATGCTGCGAACCTGCGCTGGGCTGCGCAAAACGACATCCTGACGCTGGACCCGCACTCGCAGAACCATGCGACGACCAACGCGATCCTGATGCACGCCTACGAAGGGCTCACCCGCTACAACGAGAAGTACGAGGTCGAGCCCTGCCTGGCCACCAAGTGGACCTTCATCAGTCCTACGCAGGTGCGGTTCGATCTGCGCAAGGGCGTCAAGTTTCACGACGGAACACCGTTCACCGCCGACGACGTGCTGTTCAGCTTCGCTCGCATCAAGCAGCCGCAGGGCACGATGCAGATCTACGTCACCGGCATCAGCGACATCAAGAAGATCGACGACTACACGGTCGACCTGATCCTGAACGCGCCGAATCCGATCCTGCTGCGCAACATCATCGACTTCCGCATCATGAGCAAGTCGTGGTCCGAGAAGAACAAGACCACCAACGTGCAGGACTACAAGGCCAAGGAAGAGAACTTCGCGTCGCGCAACGTCAACGGCACGGGTCCGTACAAGATCCTGAGCTGGCAGCCCGAGTCGCGCGTGGCGATGGCCATCAATGACCACTGGTGGGACAAGCCGCGCGGCAACGTGACGCAGGTGCTGTACACGCCGATCAAGAGCGACTCGACCCGCGTTTCGGCCCTGCTGTCGGGCGACGTCGACATGGTGACCGATGTGCCGACGCAGGACATCGACAAGCTGCGCGCCGACAAGAAGCTCAAGGTCGTCGACGGCCCCGAAGTGCGCACCATCTACATAGCGCTCGACGAGGGCAGCAACGAGCTGAAGTACTCCAACGTCAAGGGCAAGAACCCGTTCAAGGACAAGCGCGTGCGCGAGGCGCTCAACCTGGCCGTCGACCGCGACGCGATCAAGCGCAGCATCATGCGCGGCCTGTCGGTGCCGGCCAACATCATGATCGCGCCGGGCGTCAACGGCTACAGCGCGGAACTCGACAAGCCGCTGAAGGCAGACCTCGACAAGGCCAAGAAGCTGCTCGCGGAGGCCGGCTATCCGCAGGGCTTCGAGTTCCAGCTCAACTGCCCCAACAACCGCTACGTCAACGACGAGAAGATCTGCGTCGCGCTGGTATCGATGTGGGCCAAGCTCGGCGTCACCGTCAAGCTGAACGCCGAGGGCATGGCCACCTTCATCCAGAAGGTGCAGAACTTCGACACCTCGGCCTACCTGCTCGGTTGGGGCGTGGCCACCTACGACGCGCAGTATTCGCTGCAGTCGCTGGTGCGCACCCGCACGTCGGGCGCGGACGGCAACTTCAACTTCTCGAAGGTCAGCGACGCCAAGGTCGATCAGCTGGTCGACGCGATGAAGACCGAGACCGACGTCGCCAAGCGCAACGCCATGATCCGCGAGGCGCTCATCCGCACGCGCGACGAGTACCTGTTCGTGCCGCTGCACCACCAGATCCGCCCGTGGGCGATGACCCAGGGCGTGACCACCGTGCATCGTTCGGACGATCGGCCGGAGGCGCGTTTCACGTCGGTGAAGTGAACACCGCCGAAGCGGCCTGGCGGCGCTCGCCGCGAGGAACAGTCCCCCGGACTGTTCCTCGTCGCGCTCACCCTCCTCAAGGGGGCGACACCAGCGGA
>DATIFD010000247.1:0-3151 GCA_035455385.1 Burkholderiaceae bacterium | reverse complement strand
GCACGATCCGGCCGTAGCCATCCGGATGCGCGAGGGTGACCGTCAGCAGGCCCAGCTTGCCCGCTTGGGCGGCGGCGACCAACGGCTGCAGGGTGGCCGTGCGGGTCAGCGGCACGTCGCCATACAGCACCAGCGTCACGCTGGTGCTGTATGGCGATGTGCCGCTGACCCGCACCGCCACCCTGCAGCCGCTGGTTGCCGCCGCACTAGCGGGCAAGCTGGGCCTGCTGACGGTCACCCTCGCGCATCCGGACGGCTACGGCCGGATCGTGCGCGAGCAGGGCCGCGTCGCCCGCATCGTCGAGCACAAGGATGCCTCGCCGGCGGAGCGTGCGATCCAGGAGGTCAACACCGGCATCCTCGCGGTGGCGACGCGCCAGCTCAAGCGGTGGATCGGCGAGCTGAAGAACGACAACGCGCAGGGCGAGTACTACCTGACCGACATCATCGCCATGGCGGTGCGCGACGGCGTGGAAGTCGAGACGCACCAGCCCGCCCACGACTGGGAAGTGCTGGGCGTGAACAGCAAGGCCCAGCTGGCCGAACTCGAGCGCATCCACCAGGGCGAGGTTGCGCGGGCGCTGCTGAACGACGGCGTGACGCTTGCCGATCCGGCGCGGCTCGACGTGCGCGGCACCCTGGCCTGCGGCCGCGACGTCGTCATCGACGTCAACTGCGTGTTCGAGGGGTGCGTGGAGTTGGGTGACGGCGTGCAGGTCGGCGCCAACTGCGTGCTGCGCAACGCGAAGGTGGCGGCAGGCACGCGTCTTGACGCCTTTACCCTGATCGACGACGCCGAGATCGGCGAGATCAACCGGCTGGGGCCCTTCTCGCGCATCCGTCCCGGGACGAAGCTCGCGCGCGACGTCCATGTCGGCAACTTCGTCGAGATCAAGAACAGCCTGATCGACGACGGCTCGAAGATCAACCACCTGTCCTACGTCGGCGACACCACCATGGGCAAGAAGGTGAACATCGGCGCCGGTACCATTACCTGCAACTACGACGGCGCCAACAAGCACCGCACCATTATCGAGGACGAGGTGTTCGTCGGCTCCGACACCCAGCTGGTGGCGCCGGTCACCGTCGGCCGCGGGGCCACGCTGGGCGCCGGCACCACCCTGACGAAAGACGCGCCGGCTGGCCAACTCACCCTGTCGCGCGCGAAGCAGGTCACGATCAACGGCTGGACGCGGCCGGTCAAACAGAAGAAGGAAGGCTGATCATGTGCGGCATTGTCGGCGCGGTTGCGCAACGTAACGTCGTCCCCATCCTGCTCGAGGGGCTGCGCCGGCTGGAATACCGCGGCTACGATTCTGCCGGGCTGGTCACGATCGACGGCGGCCTGAAGCGGGTCCGCAGCGTCGGCCGCGTCGCCTCGCTGGCGGCGGATTGCGCCGCGCAAGGGGTGCACGGCAACCTCGGCATAGCGCATACGCGCTGGGCCACCCATGGCGCGCCGTCGGAGGCCAACGCGCATCCGCACGTCAGCGGCAGCTTGGCGGTGGTCCACAACGGCATCATCGAGAACCATGAAGCCCTGCGCACCCGGCTCAAGGCGGCCGGGTTCGTCTTCTCGTCGGAGACCGACACCGAAGTCATCGCGCATCTGATCGCGCTCCACTACCGCCAGAGCCGAGATCTGCTCGCCGCCACCCGCGCAGCGGTGGCCGAGCTCGAAGGCGCCTACGCGATCGGGGTGGTGAGCGAGGAGGCGCCCAACCAGCTGGTCTGCGCCCGCAAGGGCAGCCCGCTGCTGATCGGACTTGGCATCGAGGAAAATTTCATCGCGTCCGACGTTTCGGCGCTGCTGCCGGTGACGCAGCGCGTGATGTACCTGGAAGAGGGCGACGTCGCCGACATCGGCCTGCTGGCGGTGATGGTGTACGACGCGGCGGGCAACAAGGTCGACCGCAGCGTGCATGTGTCCGAACTGTCGGCCGACATGGCCGAGCTCGGCACCTACCGCCACTTCATGCAGAAGGAAATCCACGAGCAGCCGCGCGCGCTGACCGACACGCTCCTGATCGCCGTGGCGCAGGATCGCGTGCAGCCCGAGTGGTTCGGCTTCGACGCCGCCGAGGTGCTCGGCAAGGTGAACGCCGTCACCTTCCTTGCCTGCGGCACTAGCTACCATGCAGCGAAGGTGGCCACGTACTGGCTGGAGGAGATCGCCGGCATTCCCGCGGTTGCCGAGATCGCCAGCGAATACCGCTATCGCACCAGCGTCCCCAACCCCGACGCTCTCATCGTCACCATCTCGCAGTCGGGCGAAACCGCCGATACCCTGGCGGCGCTCACCCATGCGAAGGAACTCGGGCAGGACAAGACGCTGACGATCTGCAACGTGCCGGAGTCGGCGCTCACCCGGGCCTCGCGCCTGAAGTTCCTCACTCGCGCCGGACCGGAGATCGGCGTCGCCTCGACCAAGGCGTTCACCACCCAGCTGGCGGGCCTGTTCCTGCTGACGCTGGTGCTGGCCAAGTTGCGCGGACGGCTGACAGCGGCGCAGGAAACCGCCCACCTCGCCGCGTTGCGCAGCCTGCCGAACAAGCTGCAACAGGTCCTGGCGCTGGAACCGCAGGTCGAGGCCTGGTCGCAGCGCTTCGCCAACAAGCACCACGCGCTGTTCCTCGGGCGCGGCGTGCATTACCCGATCGCGCTCGAAGGCGCGCTGAAGCTGAAGGAGATCTCGTACATCCACGCGGAAGCCTACCCGGCGGGCGAGTTGAAGCACGGTCCGCTGGCGCTGGTGGATGAAGACATGCCGGTGATCACCATCGCCCCCAACGACCAGCTGATCGAGAAGCTGAAGTCGAACATGCAGGAGGTGCGCGCGCGCGGCGGCGAGCTGTACGTGTTTGCCGATGGCGACGTGCATATCGACGAATCGGCTTTCGTCCATGTCATCCGGCTGCCCGGCGGCAGCAACGGCGCGCTGTCGCCGATCCTGCACACGGTGCCGCTGCAACTGCTGTCGTATCACGCCGCCCTGCAAAAGGGCACCGACGTCGACAAGCCGCGCAACCTGGCGAAAAGCGTGACCGTGGAATAAGGCGCAAACCGCGCGGCGCAATGTGTGTGCCGCGGTTTGCCTTGGACGCGGCTCAGTGCCGCTTGTGATCTTCCTTCAGCGCCAGCGTCGCGACCT
>DATIFD010000246.1:0-23301 GCA_035455385.1 Burkholderiaceae bacterium | reverse complement strand
GATCTGGCTCGCTGACATGGCGGCCAACCACGAACACGATTCGTTCGGCTCGCCTCGCTCGATTTCGCGGATGCATCGCCTCCGCGGCCAGCGAGCGCTTGAGTCGAACCGGTCTCGTTCGTCGGTTCTAGCCAAAGCGCTCGGTCAAATCGGTTTTGAGGCTCTTCTCTTTGGTTACTTTCTCTTGAGCCAGCAAGAGAAAGTGACCGCCGGCGGGGCGCGACCCGCGGGCTCTCACGCAGTGCGCGAAGCATGAGCGCGTTAGCACCCATCTCGTTGGATCTGCAGCAGCGCCGCGGCTTGCTGCTAGGCGCCACCGGCTGGACCGCAGTGATCGCCGTGGTGCTGCTGATCACCATCGGCATCCCCGTGCTCAACCTGGTGGTGCCCGACGGAAGCGTGTTCCACGTCAGTGACTACACGGTCAGCCTGGCCGGCAAGATCCTGTGCTACGCGATCTGCGCGCTGGCGATGGACCTGATCTGGGGCTACACCGGCATCCTGTCGCTGGGGCACGGCCTGTTCTTCGCGCTCGGCGGCTACGCGATCGGCATGTACCTGATGCGCCAGATCGGGCGCGACGGGCAATACAAGGCCGACATGCCCGACTTCATGGTGTTCCTCAACTGGAAGCAGTACCCCTGGCACTGGACCTTCAGCGACAGCGTCGTGTTCCAGGCGCTGATGGTGGTGCTGGTGCCAGCGCTGCTGGCGTTCGTGTTCGGCTGGTTCGCGTTCCGCTCGCGCATCAAGGGCGTGTACTTCTCGATCATCACGCAGGCGATGACGTTCGCCGCGATGCTGCTGTTCTTCCGCAACGAGACGGGCTTCGGCGGCAACAACGGCTTCACCGACTTCAAGCGCGTGCTGGGCATCCCGATCGCGACGCCGCAGATGCGGGTGACTCTGTTCGCGATCACCGGCTGCGTGCTGGTGGCGTTCTACCTGATGTCGCGCGCGATCGTGAACAGCAAGTACGGCCGCGTGCTGCAGGCCATCCGCGACGCCGAGAGCCGCGTCATGTTCACCGGCTACGACCCGGTGGCCTACAAGCTGAGCATCTGGACGCTGTCGGCGGTGATGTGCGCGATCGCCGGTGCGCTGTACGTGCCGCAGGTGGGCATCATCAACCCGAGCGAGATGAGCCCGGCGGCGTCGATCGAGATCGCGATCTGGGCCGCGGTGGGCGGCCGCGCCACGCTGATCGGGCCGATCGTCGGTGCGTTCTTCGTCAACGGCGCGAAGAGCTGGTTCACCGCGGCGTTCCCGGAGTTCTGGCTGTACTTCCTCGGTGCGCTGTTCATCGCGGTGACGCTGTTCCTGCCCGACGGCCTGGCCGGGCTGCTGCGCAGGCGCAAGGAGACGCGCGCATGACGCCCGATCTGATGGAAGAAGGCGCCAGGCGCCGCGAGGCCTATGCGCAGAAGCAGGCGGCGCGGGCCACCGAGTCGGGCGGCCGCGCAGCGTCGTTCCGGCGCGTGGTCGAGTTCGGCGAGCCCGACTTCACGCACGGCGTCGCGCTGTACCTGGAGGACATCACCGTCAGCTTCGACGGCTTCAAGGCGCTGAACAACCTGTCTCTGTCCGTCAACGTCGGCGAGCTGCGCTGCATCATCGGCCCAAACGGCGCCGGCAAGACGACGATGATGGACTGCATCACCGGCAAGACCCGGCCCGACAGCGGCAAGGCGTTCTTCGGCTCGACGATCGACCTGCTGCGGCTGGCCGAGCCCGACATCGCGCAGATCGGCATCGGCCGCAAGTTCCAGAAGCCCACGGTGTACGAGGAGCTCAGTGTGTTCGAGAACCTCGAGCTCGCGCTGGCCGACGACCGGCGCGCGCGCGCGTCGCTGTGGTCGCGCCTGTCCGGCGCGCAGCTCGACCGCATCGGCGAGGTGCTGACGCTGATCCACCTGCGGCCCGACGCGCAGCGCACCGCGGGGCTGCTCAGCCACGGCCAGAAGCAGTGGCTCGAGATCGGCATGCTGCTGATGCAGGACCCGAAGCTGCTGCTGCTCGACGAGCCGGTGGCCGGCATGACCGACGAGGAGACCGAACGCACCGCCGAGCTCTTCCTGTCGCTCGAAGGCAAGCATTCGCTGGTGGTGGTCGAGCACGACATGAAGTTCGTCGACATGCTGACCGAGGGCCGCAAGACGGTCACCGTGCTGCACGAGGGCAGCGTGCTGGCCGAAGGCAAGCTCGCCGACGTGCAGGCCAACGACAAGGTGGTCGAGGTGTACCTGGGCCGATGACTGCCATGTTCGGGACTTCCGTAGGAGCGGTGGAGCGGCGCGGTGGGCGGTGCCCGGCAGGGGCTCCTACTGTCGCGGTCGGCCCCACGGGCCGACTGCGCTGCGATGCTCGCGGCACGAGGGCGGCTGCGGTACCGCCGTCCGCGTCGCTGGACGCGCCGCGAACTTCACGGCGTCCTCGCCGGTCCGCTGCAAGCAGCGGACTGCCCCTCGCGCCGCTGCGCTTCTCGCCGCGCCACAAGTCGCCCCCACCGGGCACCGCCCGCCGCGCTGTGGCGCTCATTGTGTTCGACGACGCATGCCACGGTGGTGCCGGCAAAGCCGGGGGTGGGTGTGCGCCGGCAGCGACATTGTGCGGCGCTGAGGGCGAGTGTGGACGGGCGAGAGTCCCTGCGGACTCTCGCTCGCCTCACGAGCCGGCCCGGCATGCAGGCCGGGCCGTGGAGCGCAGGTCTCGTGGCCGCGCGCGCGCAGCGCGCGCTTCAACGTCTGACTCGCCGAGATTGTTCGAGCGCAGCGAACGCAGTGAGCGAAGCGAGTTTCTCGGCGGGCCACGAGCCCGAGCACCGCAAGGGAGTCGGCCCGCAGGGCCGACCGCCGTACACGAGCGCCGGCGCATACCCGCCCGCGGCTTTGCCTCGCTCCGTACGAAGGAAGCATAGGGGCTCCGCATGAACACCACGATTCGCCTGCCGACCATCGACGGGACGCTCGAGCACTTCCACCTCTCGCCACCACGAGACTTCCCGACGCGCCCCGCCCTGCCCTTCAACCGCATCGCCTTCTCGGCGGCCCACGTGGTGGCCGACCCCGAGGCCGACATCGACCCGTGGCTCGACTGCGCGATCGACTGGGACGCGACGATCGCGTACCGGCACCACCTGTGGCACCTGGGGCTCGGCGTGGCCGAGGCGATGGACACCGCGCAGCGCGGCATGGGGCTCGACTGGCCGACCTCGCTCGAGCTGATCCGCCGCTCGATCGACGCCGCGCGCGACGTGCCCGGGGCGTTGCTCGCGTCGGGTGCCGGCACCGACCATCTCGCGCCCGATGCGGCGCGCTCGATCGACGACGTCGTTCGCGCCTACGAGCAGCAGGTGAGCGCGATCGAACGACTCGGTGGCCGCATCATCCTGATGGCCAGCCGTGCGCTGGCGCGCGTGGCGCAGTCGCCTGCCGACTACGAGCGGGTGTACGACCGAATCCTGTCGCAGGTGCGCGCGCCGGTGATCATCCACTGGCTCGGCGACATGTTCGACCCGCAGCTGGCCGGCTACTGGGGCAGTGCCGACGCCGACACCGCGATGGAGGTGGCGCTCGGCGTGATCAACGCCCACGCGGCCAAGGTCGACGGCGTCAAGATCTCGCTGCTCGACAAGGACAAGGAGATCGCGATGCGCCGGCGCCTCGCGCCCGGCATGCGCATGTACACCGGCGACGACTTCAACTACGCCGAGCTGATCGCGGGCGACGCGCAGGGCCACAGCGACGCGCTGTTGGGCATCTTCGACGCCATAGCGCCGGCGGCGTCGGCGGCGCTCGGCGCGCTGGCCGCGGGCGACCGTGCTCGGTTCGATGCGATCCTCGAGCCGACGGTGCCGCTGTCGCGCCACATCTTCAAGGCACCTACGAGGTTCTACAAGACCGGCGTCGTCTTCATGGCCTACCTCAACGGCCTGCAGGAGCACTTCGTGATGGTCGGCGGGCAGCAGAGCACGCGCTCCCTGCCGCACCTGGTCGAGCTCTTCCGCCTGGCCGACCGCGCCGGGCTGCTCGCCGACCCGGCGCGCGCGGTGGCGCGCATGACGACCGTCTTGGCGCTCCACGGTATCGAAGGCTGACCCTGCGGCGGCGACCATGCGCGACTTCTCGCCGAACCACGAGTGGCTGTCGATCAACACCGCCACCGTGCGACGGCAGTGGCGGCTCGACCGCATCGTCGACGAGTGCGCGAGGCGGGGCATCCGCGCGATCTCGCCATGGCGCGACCAGGTGGCTGCGGTGGGTTTGCAGAAGGTCGCCGCGCAGTTGCGCGGCACCGGCGTCGTGCTGTCGGGCTATTGCCGCGGCGGCTTCTTTCCGGCCGCCGACGCCGCCGGCCTGAAGGCCGCGCTCGACGACAACCGGCGCGCGATCGACGAGGCCTGCACGCTGCGCGCGCCGTGCCTGGTGCTGGTGGTCGGCTCGCTGCCCGGCGCGCTGGAGGGCAAGGCCGCGTACCACGACATCGCGCGCGCCCGCGCCGAGGTGCGCGACGGCATCGCGGCCACGCTCGAGGTGGCGCGCCGGGCGAAGCTGCCGCTGGCGATCGAGCCGCTGCACCCGATGCAGGCCGCCGAGCGCGCGTGCGTCAACACACTGGAGCAGGCGCTGGACCTGTGCGACGAGCTCGACCCCTCACGCAGCGGCGCGCTCGGCGTCGCGGTCGACCTCTACCACGTGTGGTGGGATCCGAAGCTCGCGCAGCAGATCGCCCGCGCGGGCCGCGAGCGGTTGCTGGCCTTTCACGTCTGCGACTGGCTGACGCCGACGCGCGACCTGCTGAACGACCGCGGCATGATGGGCGACGGCGTGATCGAGATCCGCAAGGCCCGCGGCTGGATCGAAGCCGCCGGCTACGCCGGCTTTGCCGAAGTCGAGATCTTCTCCGAGCACTGGTGGAGCCAGCCCGGCGACGCGGTGCTCGAAACCTGCATCGAGCGGCACCGCCGCGTGGTGTAGCCGTCGGCGATTCACTCGTCGACGAAGCCGCCCTTGTAGAAACTCCACGCCGTGCCGTCGTGCAGGTAGAAGCTGCCGTCGGCGCAGAAGTCCTTGCCGGGGAAGAACTCGCGCACCGCACGCGGCAGGAGGCGCGCCAGCTGCTCGTCGCTGAGCAGGTCGAACTGCTCGGGCGTGATCGCGCGGCCGACGCGCAGCTTGAAGTCGAGGGTCATGGGTCGCGCAGGTGTGCGCGCCGATTGTGCGGCACCTGCCGCGCGCCGCGCCCTTCCCCGCCGGTGTCGCCGATGTGATTGTTGGGCCGGTCCCCGCTGGCTAGCATGCCACGCAGCAAGCGCATTCACCGATCAGCCAACCCGACAGGAGGCCGGCATGGATTTCTCACCCTCTCCCAAAGTGGTCGAACTGCAGCGCCGCGTGACGGACTTCGTGCAGACGCACGTCGTTCCGGCCGAGCAGACGTTCAAGGACGAAATGGCCGCCTTCCGCGCCGCCGGCAACCCGTGGCAGCACACGCAGACGATGGAGACGCTGAAGGAGAAGGCCAAGGCCGCCGGGCTGTGGAACATGTTCCTGCCCGAGTCCAAGTACGGCTTCGGCCTCACGAACCTCGAGTACGCGCCGCTGTGCGAGATCATGGGCCGCTACCCGCTGACCGCCGAGGCGATGAACTGCTCGGCGCCCGACACCGGCAACATGGAGGTGCTCGAGCGCTACGGCACCGAGGAGCAGAAGGCGCGCTGGCTCAAGCCGCTGCTCGACGACAAGATCCGCTCGGCCTTCGCGATGACCGAGCCGGCGGTGGCGTCGTCGGACGCCACGCAGATCGAGTGCCGCATCGAGCGCGACGGCGACCACTACGTGATCAACGGCCGCAAGTGGTGGACCTCGGGCGCGCCCGACCCGCGCTGCGAGATCTTCATCCTGATGGGCAAGACCGATCCGCAGGCCGCGCCCTATCGGCAGCAGTCGATGATCCTGGTGCCGAAGGCCACGCCGGGCGTCAAGGTCGAGCGCGCGCTGTCGGTGTTCGGCTACGACCACGCGCCGCACGGCCACGGCGAGGTCACGTTCAGCAACGTGCGCGTGCCGGTGTCGAACATCCTGCTCGGCGAAGGCCGCGGCTTCGAGATCGCGCAGGGCCGCCTCGGGCCCGGGCGCATCCACCACTGCATGCGGCTGATCGGCATGGCCGAGCGCGCGCTCGAGCTGATGTGCCGCCGCGCGCTGCAGCGCAAGCCGTTCGGCAAACTGCTGTCCGACCAGGGCGTGACGCGCGAGCGCATCGCCAACGCGCGCATCCTGATCGACCAGGCGCGCTTCCTCACGCTCAACGCGGCCGACCGCATGGACAAGGTGGGCAACAAGGAGGCCAAGCGCGAGATCGCGATGATCAAGGTGGCGGCACCCAACATGGCCTGCCAGGTGGTCGACTGGGCGATGCAGGTGTACGGCGGCGCCGCGGTGTGCGAAGACACGCCGCTGGCGGCGATGTACTCGGGCGCGCGCACGATCCGCTTCGCCGACGGACCCGACGAGGTGCACCGCAACCAGATCGCGAAGCTCGAGCTGGCGCAGTACATGATGCCGCGCTGAACGGGAGGGGGTCGCTCGCGGCGCCGACGCTCTCGGCGCCGTGGGCCGCACCCCCTCTTGCCGCGCGAGCAGGCCGCCTGGGACCTCGTCGCTCAGGGATTGCCCGCTATGGCGGCTTCGCATCTGCGCGCGACACTCGCCCTCGAGTCAAGCAGGTTACCGCAGAGTAGCCAGCTGGCTCCATAGGAGACAAGCCCGTGCCAAGCCATCCGGCAGGTCGCGGTGCGATGGGCCGGTCGAATGTCTACTGAGCTTGCCGAGTCGCCCTGGCGCACCACCCGCGAGCGCGCACCGCAACGCGACGCCAAGCGCGACGCCGTGCTGCGCGCGGCGGCGAGGTTGTTCACCGCGCGCGGCTTCAAGGGCACCTCGCTCGACGACATCGCCGCCAGCCTCGGCGTCACCAAGCCGACGCTGTACCACTACGTGGCGAACAAGGAGCAGATCCTGTTCGAATGCGTGCAGCGCGGGCTCGACGCGTTGCGCGCCGGCATCGACGAGACCACGCGCAGCGGCATCGAAGGGCGCGACAAGCTGCGCGCCGTGCTGCAACAGTACGCCGCGATCGTCACCAGCGATTTCGGGCTGTGCGTGATCCGCGTCGGCGAGGAGCCGCTGGCCGAGCCGCGCCGGCGCGAGCTGCGTGCGTTGAAGGGCCGGATCGACGCCGAGTTCCGCGTGCTGATCGAGGAGGCGATGGCGCGCGGCACCGTCGCGCCCGGCGACGCCGCGATGGCGGCCTTCTCGGTGATCGGCGCGCTGAGCGGCATCGCGCGCTGGTACCGGCCCGAGCAAACGGGCTCGCACAGCCTGCAGGATGCGGTCGACCATTGCATCGAGATGCTGATGCGCGGCGTTCTCGCCGCTCCGCGAGCCCCGACCCCATCGGTTGCGTCGCCGAGCATGGCGCCGGCGTCGGCACCGGCGATGCGTCGCGAAGCCCACTTCGACGACCGCGTCGTGCGCTGTTTCGCCGAGCGGCCGCGCAACCTGGCCGCCATGCTGCATGCAGCCGTGCAGTCTCGGGCCGACGACGAGGCGCTGGTCTGCGACGACCTGCGGCTCAGCTGGCGCGAGTTGCACCATGCCGCGAGCCGGTGTGCCGCCGGGTTGGCGCAGCGCGGCGTGCGGCCCGGCGATCGGGTCGCTGCGTACCTGGGCAATGGGCCGGAGTTCGTGATCGCCGCGCTCGCCTGCGCCTGGCTCGGCGCCGTGCTGGTCCCGATCAGCGAGCGCGCGCGCGGCCCCGAGCTGGAACACGTGCTGGGCGACTCGGGCGCAGTGGCCGTCGTCTGTGCCGAGGGCCTCGCCGCGCTGCTGCCACCGCAGGCGGCGCTGCCGGAACTGCGCCTGCGCTTCACCACCGCGGCCGTGGCCGACGAACCGTTCGAGCCCTGGCTGGCGCTGATGCAGGCCGAGCCGCTGGCGCAGCCGCACGCTGCAACCGAGGAAGCGCTGGCGGTGCTGATCTACACCTCGGGCACCACGGGCCGGCCCAAGGGCGCGATGCTGACGCACCTGAACATCGTGCACTCGGTGCTGCACTACGTGCATGCGATGGACCTCGGCGGCGCCGACCGCAGCCTGGTCGCGGTGCCGTTGAGCCACGTGACCGGGCTCGTCGCGCAGCTCTACACGCTGCTGCACTGCGCCGGCACCCTGGTGCTGATGCGCCAGTTCAAGGCGGCCGAGTTCGTGCGGCTGGCCGCGCGCGAGCGCATCACGCACGCGATCCTGGTGCCGGCGATGTACAACCTGTGCCTGTTGTTGCCCGACTTCGAGCGGCACGACCTCGGCGCGTGGCGCATCGGGGCCTACGGCGGCGCGCCGATGCCGACCGCGACGATCGACGGCGTCGCCGCGCGGCTGCCCGGGCTGACCCTGATGAATGCCTACGGCGCCACGGAGACCGCCTCTCCCGCGACCATCATGCCGCGCGGCCACACCAGCACCCACCGCGACAGCGTCGGCTGCGCGGTGGCTTGCGCCGAGATCGCGGTGGTCGACGAACAGGGCCGCGAGCTCCCGCCCGGCGAGGTGGGCGAGATCTGGATCGCCGGCCCGATGGTGGTCCCGGGCTACTGGCGCAACCCGGAGGCCACCGCCAACGAGTTTCGCGCCGGCTACTGGCGTTCGGGCGACATCGGCAGCCAGGATGCCGACGGCTACGTGCGCGTGCTCGATCGCAAGAAGGACATGATCAATCGCGGCGGCTTCAAGATCTACTGCGCCACGGTCGAGAACGTGCTCGCCGAGCACCCCGACGTGGTCGAGTCGGCCCTCGTCGGCGTGCCCTGCGCGGTGCTCGGCGAACGGGTGCACGCCTTCGTCTGCGTGCGCGCGATCGGCGAGACCACGAGCGCCGCCGCGCTGCAGGCGTTCTGCGCCGCGCGCATCGCCGACTACGCGGTGCCCGAGACCTGGACCATCGGCACCGAGCCGCTGCCGCGCAACCTCAACGGCAAGATCATGAAGCGCCTGCTGCGTCAGGGCCTCGCCCCGGCGCTGACCTGAGGGCCGGCCTCATCCGAGCGCACCGATGCGGCAAGACCTGAGAACGACGCGACCGGACCGCCGGGTGCTCACGATCGACGACATCGTCGCAATCGAGAGCCACCCGTACGACGAGCTCGTCACCGCGCACAACCTCTACGACTTGTTCCGGGCAACCGCGCGCCATGTTCCCGAACGCCGGGCATTGACCGTCCTGCGCTCCGAAAATCCTGACGACGTCGGCGCGTCGCTCACGCACCGCGAGCTGCTGGGCGAAGTCACGCGCTCGGCCAACCTGTTTCACTCGCTGGGGATCACACCGCGCGGTGGCGTCGTGGCCTTCCTCGCGCCGACCTTGCCGCAGCTGCCTACTCTGCTGCTGGGCGCTCAGGTGGCCGGCGTCGCGAGCACGTTGAACTACCTGCTGAGCACCGACGCGCTCGCCGACCTGCTCGACGCGCAGCGGGCGAGCGTGCTCGTCATTCCAAGCCAGACGCTCGACGAGGCCTGCTGGAGCAAAGCGCAGTCGCTGGTCGACCGCGTCACTTCGCTGCGCCAGGTACTCGTGATCGGTCGCGCTGCCGGCAGCCTCTGTGTGGACGAGGCGTTGCGCGGTCACCGCGCAGACGCGCTGGACTTCGAGCCCGCCGCCGATCGACATGCCGTGTGCGCGCTCTTTCACACCGGCGGCACGACCGGGCGGCCCAAGCTCGTCCAGCTGACCCACGGCAACCAGATCCACGGCGCCTTCGGCTTCGCGCAGGTCTACGGCTACGACGAGCACGACGTGATCATCAATGGCTTCCCGTTCTTCCACGTCGGCGGCACCATCACCGCCGGGCTGTCGGTGCTGTCGGCCGGCGGACACGTCGTCGTGCCCTCGCCTTACGCGCTGCGGCCGCCGGCCGTCCTGCAGGGCTACTGGAAGATCGTCGAGCACTTCCGCGCGACGACCGTGAGCGGCGTGCCGACTTCGATCGCCGCGCTCGCCAATTCGTGGCAGCCGGGCACCGACGTGTCGCACGTGCGCATGGCCGTCACCGGCGGCGCCGTGCTGCCCAAGGCGGTGGGCAGCCGCTTCGAGGCCGTCACGGGCATCCGCCTGTTCGAGACCTACGGCATGACCGAGTCGGCGGCGGCGATCGCCTTCAACCCGGGCCGCGGCACGCCGCTGGCCGGCAGCGTCGGCTTCCGCGCGCCCTACTCCGAGATCCGCATCGTCTCGCTCGACTCCGCCAGGCCCGGCGCGTGCGGGCCCAACGAAACCGGTCTCGTGCAGGTGCGCGGCCCGCAAGTGTTTCCGGGCTACCTCGACCCGGCGCACAACGCGGGCACGCTGTCTTCCGACGGTTGGCTCAACAGCGGCGACGTCGGCTACCTCGGCGACGACCAGCGCCTGACGCTGACCGGCCGCGAGAAGGACCTCATCGTGCGCAGCGGGCACAACATCGACCCGGCGGCGATCGAGGATGTGGCCAACCAGTTCCACGGCGTGCAGATCAGCGCCGCGGTCGCGATGCCCGACGAGTATGCGGGCGAGGTGCCGGCGCTGTTCGTGGTGCCGCAGCCCGGTGCCGCGATCGACCTGGCCGCGCTCGCGCAGCACCTCGAGGCGCACGTGCACGAACCGCCGGCGCGGCCGAAGAGCGTGCTCGTGATCGACGCGCTGCCGGTGACCGCGGTCGGCAAGATCTTCAAGCCGGCGCTGCGCGACCTCGCGATCCAGGAGAAGGTGCGCGTGGAAGTGGCCCGCGTCTGCGGCCCCGCGGCGACGGCACGCGTCGAGATTACGCTCGACGCGCAGAAGCGAACGCGGGTCGACGTGGCGGTGTCGGGGGCCAGCGCCGCGCAGCGCGACGCGCTGGCCCAGGCACTGCGGCCGCTGCCGCAAAGCTATGCGGTCTCGGCCGCCGGCTGAAGGGGAGGCAGGCCTTGGACCCGGTCACCCTCGAGCTCCGCGACGGAGTCGCCACGCTCGCGCTCAATCGCCCCGACAAGCTGAACGCGCTGTCGCGCGAGGTGATGCGATCGCTGGCCGCGCAGCTCGACGTCGTCGCCGGCTGCGACGGGCTGCGCGTCGTTGTCGTCACCGGTTCGGGGCGCGCGTTCTCGGCCGGCGGCGATCTGGTCGAGTTCGACGAAGCCCTGCGCGCCGATCCGGCCCTGCTGCTGGCCGACCTGCGCTTCAACCAGCAGGTCTTGAACGCGGTAGAGGCGCTGCCGGTGCCGGTGATCGGCGTCGCCAACGGGCTGGCCGTCGCCGGTGGGCTGGAGTTGCTGCTGTGCTGCGACCTCATCCTGGCGGCGCAGGGCGCGCGCATCGGCGACGGCCACGCGCGCTACGGCGTGGTGCCCGCAGGTGGCGCGACGGTGCGGCTGCGCGAGCGAATCTCGCCGTCGCACGCGGCGCGGCTCCTCTACACCGCAGACCTGGTCGATGCCGAGACGCTGCACGCGTGGGGCCTGGTCAACGAAGTGCTGCCGGCCGAGCGGCTGATGACCCGCGCGCTCGCGCTGGCGAACCAGATCGCCCGCTGCAGTCCCGAAGCGCTGCGGCACATCAAGGCCCTCACGGCGCCATCGCCGCAACGCCAGCAGCGCCTGGAGGCCGAGCTCGAGCGGTTCGCCGTGCACGTCGCTGGCCACGACCTGGCCCGGGGCCTCGCGGCCTTCCGCGCCAAGCAGCCGCCGCCTTATTGAGATGAATAGAGCCCCCATGCTCGCTTTCGCTCGCTGCCCCCCGAGGGGGCGCGCAGTGGCTTCGGGCGGCCGGGCGCCACTGCGATGAAGAAGTTCCGCGCCACCCAGCAGAGCATCGTCTTCGCGATCTTCGTCGTGATGGCGGCTGGCTTCGCGCTGTTCCTGCCGGGCTTCGCGCAGGTCGAGAACCTGCTGACACTGGTGCAGAACGTCGCGATCCTCGGCATCCTCGGCCTCGGCATGGCGGTGGTCGTGATCGGGCGCGGCATCGACATCTCGATGATCGCGGCGCTGGCCGTGCCTTCGGGGCTGCTGCTGCAGATGGTGGCCGAGGGCATGCCGCTCGGTGTGGCGGCGCCGCTGGCGGTTGGGCTGGCGCTGCTGTTCGGGCTGGTCAACGGTTGGCTGATCGCTTACGCCGAAGTGCCCTCGCTGTTCACGACGCTGGCGTCGGGCCTGTTCCTCGCCGGGCTCGGGCAGGTGCTGTTCACGCTCGAGGTCGTGCAGTGGTCGCCCGGGCTCGACCCGATCGCCTGGTTCGGCCGCGGCACGCTGGCCGGGCTGCCGATGCCGGTGGTGATGTTCGGCGTGGCCGCCGCGGCGGTGGCGCTGTTCCTGCGCCGGCTGCGCGTCGGCGCCTTCATCTACGCCATCGGCGATAACCCCTTTGCCGCGCGCGCCACCGGCCTGCCGACGCGGCCCGTGGTCGTGCTGGAGTACGTGCTGGCGTCGCTGATCGGCGTGTTCGCCGGCATCGTCATGTCGGCCTCGTTGAACAGCATGCCGACGCGCATCTACAACTCGACGCTGATCTACGACGTCGTGCTGGTCATCGTGCTCGGCGGCATCGGCCTGTCGGGCGGCCGCGGCGGCGTGCTCAACGTGATCGTCGGCACGCTGCTGATCGGCACCATGCTCAACGGGATGACGATCCTCGACATCTCGTACTCGGTGCAGAACATCATCAAGGGCGTCGTGCTGCTGCTGGCGATCCTGATCGATTCGATCCTCAACCCGCGCAACGAGGAGACCGCCCAGCAAGGCGACATCTGAACCGCGCAACACCCACAAAGCAGGAGAATGGAAATGACACCATTTCGCACGCTGGCCGCCACGCTGGCCGCCGGCCTGTCACTGGCCGCCTCGCACGCGGCGTTCGCGCAGGGCAAGGGCCTGGACGAACCCTTCCGCGCCGGCTACAAGCAGGCGCTCGCCGGCAAGACCGTGGGCTTCATCCCGGTCGCGATGGGCTTCGACCTCGCGGAGGGCTGGGCCGCCGGCTTGAAGAGCCAGCTCGAGCCCTCGGGCATGAAGGTGGTCGTGCGCGACCCGAACTGGAACACCAACGCCGGCGCGCAGGCCTTCACCACGCTGATCGCCGAGAAGCCGGCGGTGATCGTGATCCACAACCCCGACGTGCAGACCTACGCCAAGCTGATCAAGAAGGCCGAGGACGAAGGCATCTACGTGATCCAGATCAACATGCGCTCCGCACAACCGTCGACCGCCTTCGTCGGCGCCGACTGGGTCGACATCGGCGAGCGCGACACCCAGGCGGTGGTCGACGCCTGCAAGGGCAAGAGCAACAAGATCGCGATCGTGCAGGGCGCACCGACCGCGGCGGCGAGCGCCTACACCTTGAAGGGCGTCGAGAACGTGCTGGCGAAGAACCCGCAGGTCAAGGTCGTCAGCAACCAGGCGGCCGACTGGGACGCCGCGAAGGCGAAGGCGCTGACGCAGACGGTGCTCAAGCAGCATCCCGACCTGTGCGGCATCGTCGGCTTCTGGGACGGCATGGACATCGGCACCGCGGCGGCGATCAAGGAGGCCGGACTGACCGGCAAGGTCTTCCTCGCCACCTCGGGCGGCGGCGAGCAGAAAGGCGCCTGCGACCAGGTGAAGGCCGGTGCGTTCGACCTCGACATCAGCTACGACGTGCCCACGCAGGCGAGCAACATGGCCGCGATGATCAAGTGGCTGGTGCAAGGCGGCGTCAAGCCGGGGGCGGCCAAGCAGAACATCTACACCACGCTGATCCCGCTGACCAAGGCCAACGCGTCCGCTGAAGGGGCGTGCTGGAAGCTCGCCGCCAAGTAGTCGCACCGTCCGTGAATCACTCGGCCGCCCCGACGCTGGGCGGCGCGCCGGAGACGGCCGCGTCGCCCCACGAATCGCTGCGCGAAACGCTGACGCGCTGGCGCTACCGCTGGTGGCCCGACCACTGGCTGGGCGAGATCCTGTCCAAGCGGTGGACCGAGACGGCGATCCCGGTGCTGCTGCTGGTGATCGTGCTGTTCGCGTCGGGCCGGCTGATCGGCAACTTCTGGACCCCCGAGGCGCTCGCCGACACGCTGCGCCAGGCCGGCGAGATCGGCTTCGTGGTGCTCGGCCTCGGCCTGGTGATGATCGTCGGCGGCATCGACCTGTCGGTCGGCTCGATGTTCGCGCTGACGAATTTCGCCGCGCTGATGATGGTGCACGTGCTCAAGTGGCCGGTCGGTCTGGCGGTGCTGGGCACGCTGGTCTGCGGCGCGCTGCTGGGCGCGGTCAACGGCGTGCTGATCGGGCTGCTGCGGCTGCGCGCCTTCCTGACCACGCTGATCACGCTGATCATCTTTCGCGCGGTCTACGAGCTACTGAGCCTGCAGTACTCGACCGAGATCGCCGGCAACCTGCCCGACTCCGCGGTGTGGGACTTCCTCGGCAGCGGCACCTTTCTCCACCTGCCGACCGTGGCCTGGGTCTATGCGGTGGCCGCAATCGCGGGCCACATCCTGCTGACGCGGCTGCGCGTGGGCTGGCACATCATGGCCATCGGCGGTTCGCGCCGCTCGGCCTACAACAGCGGCATCGCGGTGCGTCGCACGGTGATGCTGTGCTATGTCGCCAGCGGCATGCTCACCGCGGTCGGCGGCTGCTTCTTCGCCTCCCGCCTCGCCACCGCGGGCGCCGACATCGGCGTCGGCATGGAAGTGCTGGTGCTGACCGCCGCCGTGTTGGGCGGCATCAGCCTGGGCGGCGGGCGCGGCTCGGTGACCAAGGCGCTGGTCGGCACGCTGATCGTGCTGCTCGTCACCAACGGCCTGACCTCGCTGTCGGCGCCGGGCGGGGTCACGCGCATGGTGCTGGCGGCGATCCTGCTGGTGGCCGCGGTGATCGACGTGCGCTGGCTCAAGAACCGCCAGCGCATCATCAGCAAGGTCTACGTGAGCCCGACCTACCACGCGCTGCCGCGCTCACCCGACTGCAGCGAAGGCGGCGGCACGCGCTACGCGCTGAACAACAAGCTGCGCGACGTGCAGCTGATCGGCCTGGGCCGCATCGAGGCGCCCGAGGACGTGATCCTCGACCGCCACGACAACCTGTACGCGGGCTCGCGCCACGGCGACATCATCCGCTTCTTCGCACCCGACTACGAACGGATGGAGGTCTTCGCCCACATCGGCGGCCAGCCGCTGGGGCTGGCCTTCGACCGCGACGACAACCTGAACGTGTGCATCGGCGGCATGGGGCTGTACCGCGTGACGCCCGAGCGCAAGGTCGAGCTCGTCACCGACGAGACGAACCGCAGCCTGCACTCGATCAACGACGACAGCCGGCTGCGCCTGGCCGACGACCTCGACATCGCCGACGACGGGCGCGTCTTCTTCTCCGAGGCCACGGTACGCTACGAGATGCACGAGTGGCCGGTCGACGGCCTCGAGGCGCGCGGCAACGGGCGCATCGTGTGCTACGACCCGCGTGACGGCAGCACGCACACCGTGCTGCGTGACCTGAAGTTTCCGAACGGCATCTGCATCGCGAGCGACGGCCAGTCGATCCTGTTCGCCGAGACCTGGGGCTGCTGCATCAAGCGCTGGTGGTTCGACGGGCCGAAGAAGGGCCAGGTGCAGGTGGTCATCGACAACCTGCCCGGTTACCCGGACAACATCAACCTCGCCTCCGACGGCCACTACTGGCTGGCGCTGGTGGGCATGCGCTGCCCGGCCTACGACCTGGCGATGCGCATGCCGGGCTTCCGCAAGCGCATGGCGCTGCGCGTGCCGGTCGACGAATGGCTGTTCCCGAACATCAACACCGGCTGCGTGCTCAAGTTCAGCGAGGCGGGCGAGATCCTCGAGACCTTCTGGGACCTGGGCGGCCAGAACCATCCGATGATCACGTCGATGCGCGAGCACCGCGGCCACCTGTACCTGGGCGGCATCTCGAACAACCGCATCGGCCGCTACAAGCTCGCAGGCGCGGATCCGAACTTCGTGCAGTACGACAAGCGCTGGGGGAGGATCTAGATGCTGGCCACGCTGCAGCAATGGCGCGACCAGCTGCTCGGCCGCGGCAGCGCGGCGATCACGGTGCCGGTGATGGACGGCGCGCTCAAGCCCAATCGCGCGCTCGATGACGCCGCGGTAGTCGCCGAGCTGCCGGGGCTGGACGACCTCGCGAGCGGCGGCGAGCGCGTCTACGCCAGCGCCGACGCGACGCTGTGGCGGCTCGACGGCGACACGCCGGTCGAAGTCCGCCGCTTCGATGCCGCGATCACCGCGATTGCGCTGTCGGCGCAAGGGCGGATCGCCGTGGCGCTGGCAGGGCAGCGCGTGCTGGTGTTCGACGAGCGCGGCGCCGAGGTCGCGCGCCTCGACACGCTGGGCGCGCAGCGGCTGCAGGCGGCCAACGCGCTGGCCTTCGCCGCCGACGATGCGCTGCTCGTCAGCGATGGATCGCAGCACTTCGCGCCCGCGCAGTGGTGCCACGACCTGATGACGCACGGCCGCAGCGGGCGCGTCGCCCGCTGGCAGTTCGGCGATGCCGGCGTCGAGATGCTGGCGCAAGGTCAACGCCACGCGTTCGGCGTGCTGGCGCAGGGCGGCACGGTGCTGCACAGCGAGAGCTGGCGCCACCGCGTCGTGCGCACCGACGCCCGCGGCGCGCGGCCGCTGCTGTCCGAGCTGCCGGCGTACCCGTCGCGCATGTGCGCAGCGGCCGACGGCGGCTTCTGGCTCACCTGCTTCGTCTGCCGCACCCAGCTGGTCGAGTTCGTGCTGCGCGAGGACGCCTACCGGCAGCGCATGGTGGCCGAGGTCGACCCGCGTTATTGGGTCGCACCCGCGCTGTCGTCGGGGCAGAGCTTTCTCGAGCCGCTGCAGGGCGCCGGCGTCAAGCAGATGGGCGTGCTCAAGCCCTGGGCACCGCCGCGCTCCTACGGACTGGTGATGAAAGTCGCGCCCGACGGCCGCATCGAACGCTCGCTGCACAGCCTGGTCGACGGCCGGCACCACGGCATCACCGCGGTCGCCGAGCGCGGTGGCGCGCTCTACGCGGCGTCCAAGGGCAGCGGCCGGCTGCTGAAGGTGGCGCTGTCATGAGCGGGCCGGTGATCGAACTGCGCCAGGCAACCAAGAAGTACGCCGGCGTGCCGGCGATCGAGGACATCGATTTCACGCTCGAGCGCGGCGAGATCCATGCGCTGGTGGGCGAGAACGGCGCCGGCAAGTCGACGCTGACCAAGGTGATGGCCGGCGTCGTGACGCTGACCAGCGGCCAGATGCTGGTCGAAGGCGAGCCGGTGGCGCTGGCCACGCCGCTGGAGGCGCGCCACAAGGGCATCGCGATGGTGTTCCAGGAGACGAGCCTGGTGCCGACGATGACGGTGGCGCAGAACCTGTACCTGGGCCAGGAGGCGTTCTTCAACCGCCTGCGCGGGGTCTACATCTCGGCGCAGCAGTTCCTGCAGTCGCTGAACTTCGATGTCGACCCCACCGCCACCGTCGGCATGCTGGGCGCGGCCAAGAAGCAGATGGTCGAGATCGCGCGCGCGGTGCTGCACAAGGCGCGCGTGATCATCTTCGACGAACCCACCGCGAGCCTGACGCCGGAAGAGAAGAAGTACTTCTTCGACCTCGTGCTGAGCCTGAAGACGCGCGGCGTCTCGGTGATCTTCATCTCGCACGCGCTCGAGGAGGCGCTGCTGCTGGCCGATCGCATCACCGTGCTGCGCGACGGCAAGCATGTGGTCACCGACCTCAAGGAGAAGTTCGACCGTGCGCGCATCGTGCAGGCGATGGTCGGGCGCGACCTGTCGCAGACGCTGTACGGCCAGCGCAAGACCCAGGTGCGGCCACCCGGCGAATGCCTGCTGTCGGTGCGCAACCTGCGCATGTCGTCGATGGTGAAGAACAACTCGCTGTCGGTCTTCGCCGGCCAGGTGACGGGCGTGTTCGGCCTCGTCGGCGCCGGCCGCACCGAAACCTTCAAGGTCGTGGCCGGCCTCATCAAGCGCGACTTCTTCCACGGCGGCGAAGTGCTGCTGCGCGGCAAGCCGGTGCGCTACCGGGTCGGCCGCCACGCGGTGCGCGACGGCATCGCCTACATCACCGAAGACCGCAAGCTCGAGGGCTTCTTCGAGACGATGTCGATCGCGCAGAACATCTACATGGGCCTGCTCGGCAAGGTGGGCGGCGCGTTCAAAGCGGTGTCGAAGTCGCGCGCGAAGGAGGTCGGCACGCGCTGGAGCGAACTGCTCAAGGTGCGCGCGATCAGCAAGGACGTGAAGGTGATCGAGCTGTCCGGCGGCAACCAGCAAAAGCTGGTGATCGCCAAGTCGCTGGTTCAGGAGCCCGACGTGATCATCTTCGACGAGCCCACGCGCGGCGTCGACGTCGGCGCCATCACCGAGATCCATGCCGAGATCAACCGTCTGGCCGACGCGGGCAAGGCGGTGGTGGTGATCTCGTCGTACCTGCCCGAAGTGATGGCGCTGTCGGACCGCATCCTGGTGGCCAAGCAGGGCAAGGTGGTGGTCGAGTTCTCGGCCACCGAGGCAACGCAGGAAGGCATCATGTACGCGGCGATTCACTGAGGGCGTCGGCCGCTCCGGGCGCGACGCGGCGCCGCACGCGACGAGCGCGCCGTCGAAGCCGGCGCTGCATACGACGCCAGCATCGCCTGCGCAGTGGCGCGCAACGCGTCGCGCAGCGCCGCCGGTTCCAGCACGACCGCCTCGGCGCCGAGCCGCAGCATCTCGCGCGCCGCGTACTCGACCGACTCGATCGGCACGGTCACCTGGCGCCAGCCCTGCACATCGGGCTCGCCTGCGGTGCGCTGCGCCGCCTGCGCGACGATCGGGCCGAACCCACGCAACCGCTCCAGGCCGCGCTGCGACACGCGCAGCGTCGCGACGTCGCGGTACACGCCCTCCTCGAAACGGCGCGTCGATTCGCTCCAGAACGCCGCGAGGTCGAACTTCGGCGGGCGCGCGAATGTCTCGTCGAGCAGCTTGGCGCTCTCGATCGCCGCCACACGAAAGGTACGCGGCTCGCGCCGCTGGCGCGCCACCAGGTACCAGGCACCACCCTTCAGCACCAGGCCGAGCGGGTCGACCACGCGGTCGGACACCGCGGTCCAGCTCTCGTAGCGCATGCGCAGCCGGCGCTCGCCCCACACGGCCTCGGCCACCAGGCGCAGGTGGTCGGCCGGTGCCGGGCCGCGGAACCAGTCCACCGGGTCGAGGTGGAAGCGCGCGCCGACGCGCTCGGCGTCGCCGCGCCACTCGGCCGGCAGCGCGGCCAGCAGCTTCAGGTGCGCCGACGCGGCGGCCTCGCCGAGGCCCAGCGCCTTCGCCGGCCCCGGCAGCCCGGTCATCAGCAGCGCGCGCGCCTCGCCGGTGGTCAGGCCGGTGAGCTGCGTGCGCCAGCCTTCGCGCAGCTGGTAGCCGCCGCTGCGGCCACGGTCGCCGTACACCGGCACGCCGGCGGCGCTCAGGCTGTCGATGTCGCGGTACACCGTGCGCACCGACACCTCGAGCGAGCGCGCCAGCGCGAAGCCGCTCATGCGGCCGCGGCTCTGCAGCAGCATCAGGATCGAGAGCAGTCGGCTCGCCTGCATCGGTAGGGCCAGTGTCGCAGGAAATGCTGACACGTGTTGTCAGCTATGGCGGCCGATGATGCGAGCCATTGACTCGAAGGAGGCCCGCACGATGGACATGACGACGACACTGGCCCCGGCGCGCACGCAGCCGCCGGCGCTCGAAGACTGCGCGGTGGTCGAGCTGCGCGACTACACGCTGCATCCGGGCCGGCGCGACGAGCTGATCGCGCTGTTCGAGCGCGAGTTCATCGAGGCGCAGGAGGCGGCCGGCATGCGCGTGATCGCGCAGTTCCGCGACCTCGACCGGCCCGACCACTTCGTGTGGCTGCGCGGCTTTGCCGACATGGACTCGCGCCGCGAAGCGCTCGAGGGCTTCTACGGCGGCGCCCACTGGGCCGCGCACCGCGACGCCGCCAACGCGACGATGGTGGACTCCAACGACGTGCGGCTGCTGCGCCCGGCGCGGCCCGCGTGGTCGCTCGCCACACCGATGGCGCCGCGGGCGCACCGCGATGCCGATCCCGACATCCTGCCGGGTGCGTTGTTTGTGCTGACGCTGTGCGCGCTGCAGGTGGCGCCCTACCAGGCGTTCAGGCGCTGGTTCGAACGCGAGGCGTTGCCGCTGCTGCGCGACGCCGGCGCGATGCCGATCGCGGTGTTCGAGACCGAAGCCGCGCTCAACGACTACCCGCGCCTGCCGGTGCGCACCGACGAGCAGGTGTTCGCCTGGCTGGCTCGGCTGCCGCATGCAGCGGCCTGGGCGCAGGCCGAGGGACGCCTGAAGGCGTCGCGCGCCTGGCGCGACGAGGTGTGGCCGCGCCTGCAGTCGCCTGCCACGCGCGCGCCGATCACGCTGCGGCTGCAGCCCACCGCGCGCTCGCTGCTGCGCTGAAGGATGCCGGCATGCCGACGCTGACGCCCCCGTGTGGCGACGTGCACGACTTCGACTTCCTGGTGGGCCGCTGGCGCGTGCAAAACCGCCGCTTGTCGACGCGGCTGCGCGGCGCGCACGACTGGAAGGAGTTCCAGGCGACGCACCGGCTCGAGCAGCGCCTCGGCGGACTGGTCAACATCGACCAGATGGACTTTCCGACCGAAGGCTTCTCCGGCATGACGGTGCGCGCGTTCGACCGCGCACGGCGGCGCTGGGCGATCCACTGGGTCAGCAGCGAAAGCGGCGTGCTGTTCCCACCGGTGTACGGCGGCTTCGAGGAAGGCTGCGACACCGGCACCTTCGTCGGCCACGATGTCGACGACGGCCGCGACGTCCACGTGTGCTTCGTGTGGCAGCGGCTGGGCCGCGACGCCGCGCGCTGGGAGCAGGCGTTCTCGCTCGACGGCCGTCACTGGGAGACCAACTGGGTGATGCAGTTCAACCGCGAGGCCTGACACCGAAAGACCCGCACGACGTCGCCCAGCGCCACACCGCAACCCGGAGAGCCGGGTGATGCGACGCGCCGCGTTGCGCGCGGGGTGAGGCATGGTCCAATCCACGCAACGGCGCCGCTCGACGCGCGCGTGTGGAGACGACGATGGACAGGCTGTTCTCACTCGAAGGCCGCGTGGCGCTGGTCACCGGCGGCTCGCGCGGCATCGGCCGCATGATCGCCGAGGGCTTCTTGCGCCACGGCGCCAAGGTCTACATCTCGGCGCGCAAGGCCGATGCGTGCGACCGCACCGCGGCCGAGCTGTCGGCCATCGGCCCGTGCACGTCGCTGCCGGCCGACGTGTCCACCGTGGCCGGTGCCGAGGGGCTGGCCGCTGCGCTCGCGGCGCGCGAGCCGAAGCTCGACATCCTGGTCAACAACGCCGGCGCGGCCTGGGGCGCGCCGTTCGACGAGTTTCCCGAGCACGGCTGGGACAAGGTGGTCGACCTGAACCTGAAGTCGCCGTTCTTTCTCACCCGCGCGCTGCACGCACCGCTGAAGGCCGCGGGCTCCGCGCAGCGGCCGGCCAAGGTGATCCAGATCGCGTCGATCGACGGCATCGCGGTCAATCCGCTGGAGACCTACTCGTACGCGGCCAGCAAGGCGGGCCTGATCCACCTGACGCGCCGCATGTCGCTGCGCCTGATCGAGGACCACATCGTCGTCAGCGCGATCGCGCCGGGCGCATTCGCCTCCGACATGAACCGTGCCGCGCGCGACCACGGCGACGAGGTGGCCAGGCGCATCCCGGCGCAGCGCATCGGCACCAGCGAAGACATGGCCGGCACCGCGATCTTCCTGGCGTCGCGCGCGGGCGACTACGTGGTCGGCGCGACCATCGTGGTCGACGGCGGGGTGTCGCTCGGTCTGGTGAGCCGGCCGAGCTGACTGCGGCTCGTTCGACGCGAAGCTTCAACGGCCGCAATCGACCGGTAGCTCAGTGCGAAGGGACGCAGACGGGGTTGATGATTCCCGCGCAGATGAATCCGGCGCAACAAACCGAATCCGGCGCAGCGCACGACCGTGGGGAGGACATGCACTCTGAGCTTGGCGGCTGCTGCACGCGCTGGGCGAAGGGCCAGCGCCGCGACGGATCCTGCGGCTTCGACGCGGACGCCGGCGCCGCAGAAGAGGCTGCCTGCGCAACTTGGACCGCGCCGACTCTGGACTCGTCGGCATGTGCCGGCATCGGAAGCTGCGCCAGGCAGAACCATGAGGCCCATGCGAGCCAGGGAATCCATCGCAGACAAAGCGGCATGGCAAGAGGCGGTGGCAGCGGTGAGACTCACCCAGGTTAGCAGCGTTTTCGCCACCGCGGCATGGCTTGCAGCCGATGCGGCAGCGCTCCCCTGCGCCGGGCTCAAGCGAAGAAGCGTGCCCTCATGCGCTCGCAATACGCCAGCAGCGCGGGTAGGCGCTGTGCATGGCGAAGGATCGGCGAGTCCACGGGCGCCCACAGCAGATTGGCGATAAACGCATAGGCGCTGGCGTCCAGCGAGGTGGGTTGCGCGCCCATCATGAATGGCTTGTCCGACAGGAAGTCCGCGATCGCGCTCACGTCACGGCAGCCGATGTCGTAGATTTCCTGCGCGGTGTGCCGGCCCATGCCGTGACCCCGCATCTCCGACCGCAGCCCGCGTCGAGCGAGCAACGCCACCACCGCGCGTGCGGGCGCAGGCAGAGCACCGAAGAAGGCCGCCCGTGTCTTGGGCCAGCCGCTGTCGTCGAGCCAGCGCGTCTGCACCACCGCCCAATACAGGTTCTCCTCGATGAGGCGCTGGAAGGCCAGCGCGACCGCGCGCTCGCTGGCCGAGAGCGCGGCATCGAGCGGGTCGCCGTAGCGCTGCTTCAAGTAGTCGATGATGAAGCTGGTGTCGGCGACGACGCGGCCCTCATCCTCGATGTACGGCAACTTGCCCTTGGGTGCCTTGAAGACATTGCCGTCGTTGACCAGTTCGAATGGCAGTCCGGCCATGCGAAGGTAAGTCTCCAGCTTCATGCAGAAGGGGCTCGCGTTGGGCAGGCCGAACGCAGGAGCGAACTGATGCAGCTTGATCAAGGCGCCAACCGGTCGTTGCGACGACAGAGAGCTTCAGGTGCGCGCCGAGCGATGTCAAGCCGCGTGCCGTTCGGCCGTTGCGCTGCATGGAGGCGACTGCGACCCCGAACGGGACCCTCGGGCTCGTGCCAGACGTGCGTTCGGGTGTGTCAGCATCGCGCCCCATGCGCTACACGACAGTCATCAA
>DATIFD010000245.1:0-3842 GCA_035455385.1 Burkholderiaceae bacterium | reverse complement strand
TGAGACAGGTGCTGACGGCACCGACCGCCGCGCTCGCCAGCGCGCCGGCCCCGCAGGCGACGGTGATCGCGTCCACTGGCGGCTCGTGCCCCGCCGCCTTCAGCACCGCGAAGCCCTGTCCGTTCTGCACGACCAGCACGGTGATCGCCAGCGGAACCACCAGTTCGACCATCGCCGCGGCCGACCACGCCGGCGGGTGCAGCACCGGCCGCGCGAACTCGACCGCGCCGAGCACCGCGTAGTCGACCCGGCCGAGCACCGCGATCGCGAGCACGCCCACCATCAGCGCGCCGATCAGCGGCGGCAGCCGGCGGCCGAGTGCGGGCGCCAGACTCAACCCCAGCCAGGCCGCGACCATCGGTCCGGCGATGCCGAAGTCGGCGTGCAGCGCGCGCACCAGGTCGAGCCCGAAGCGCAGGAACACGCCGGCGACCATGCCCATCACGATCGGCATCGGCACCGCCTGCATCGCCCGCCGCACCCACCCGGTTGCGCCGAGCACGACCATCAGCGCGCCGGTGGCGTAGTACGCGCCGATCACCTCGGCAAAGCTCAGGTGGCCGAGCGCCGGGCCGACGAGCACCGTGCCGGGAATCGTCCAGAAGAACGCCAGCGGCTGCCGGTACAGCCAGCAGAACAGCAGTGTGATCAGCCCGTTGACGAAGAAGACGCCGAAGATCCACGACGCGAGTTCCGCCTCGCGCAGGCCACCCTGCGTGCCCACCGACAGGATGACGGCCACCGGTGCGGTCGCAGCGAACATCCAGCCGACGAAGCCGTTGGCCGCGTAGCGCGGGCCGAAGTCGGCCCAGACCTGACGCCAGCCGGGCGGTGGGATGGGCGGGCGTTCGAGGTGCGAGAACATCGGCTCTGGTGCGTCTCGAAGGTCTTGGGTGCGTCGGGGCGCCGCAGTGTACCGGCCCCGAGCCCCGGGCCGACCCCACGGCTTCGCCGGGAAGGCGGTGGGAGTAACCTGCGGCGTCTTCGTTTGCGAGGTCCGACATGTCGACTCGAATGGATCGTCGCGGTTTGCAGCGCGCCGTCGACACGCGAGGCGATCCGTCACCGATGCTCGGCACACTGATCGACGTCAACCTCGACGATCTGTTCGATGCGGCGGGGCTGACGCGTCTGCGGCACACGGCGATCCAGCGGCTGGGACGTCCGTCGGCGCGGCGCTTCGCGCTGGTGGCGCACGAGTTCGACCACCGCGTGGGCGAGCACGGTCTTGCACAGGGCAGCTCGTGGTTGTTGCAGCGAATGACGGGCGGCGCGCAGCTGCACGGTCTCGAGCACGTTGCCTCGACGGGCCCGGTGGTCGTCGTGGCCAACCATCCCGGGATGACCGACACCGTTGCACTCCTGGCCAGCCTGGCGGCCCGACCCGACTTGCTGGTGATCGCGTCGGATCGGCCCTTCCTGCGCGCCCTGCCCCATGTGGCCAGGCACTTGATGTTCGTGAGCGATGACCACTCGAGTCGCATGACGGTGGTGCGCGCTGCCGCCAGGCACCTCCAGCAGGGCGGCGCCTTGCTGACGTTTCCGGCCGGCGAGATCGAGCCCGATCCGGCGACGTTCGGGCGGCTCCGCGCGGTGGAATCATTGCAGCGCTGGTCCGACAGCTTCGTCGCGTTCGCGCGCTTTGCTCCGCTGACCCGATTCGTTCCCGCGCTGGTCAGCAATGTCGTGTCGGCGCAAGCGCAGCGGCACTGGCTGACGCGGCTGCGCCGCACGTCCAAGGACAAGGAGCGGCTTGCAGCGGCCTTGCAGGTCGCGATGCCGCGATACCAGAAGCAGGTGGCGCGGGTTGCTTTCGGGCCGGCGCAACAGGCGCTTGCGGACCCGGCCTCGCTGTGGTCGTCGATCGTCAGCCAGATGCACCACTTGATCGAAACGTCGGCGGGCGATGGCGATGCCGACCGCAGTGCACCGCTGCGGCATCGTGAACTTCCGGCCGTGTCGCCGCCGGTGGCCTGATGTCGCACGCAACCGCCCAGGGCTGCTGGTTGGTCGAACCGGGCCGCGCCGAACTTCGGACGGAGAGGCTCGTCGAGCCGAGCGCCGGGCAGGTGCTGGTGCGAGCCCTGCACAGCGGCATCAGCCGCGGCACCGAGACCCTGGTGTATCGGGGTGAGGTGCCGGTCAGCGAGTACGCGCGCATGCGCGCGCCGTTTCAGTCGGGCGAGTTTCCGGGGCCGTTGAAGTACGGCTACAACAGCGTCGGCATCGTCGAGGAAGGCCCCGCGGCGCTGCTGGGTCGCGCGGTGTTCTGCCTGTTCCCGCACCAGACCCGATACGTCGTGCCCGCGGAAGCGGTGCATGCCTTGCCCGACAACGTGCCGCCGGCGCGTGCGGTGCTGGCTGCCAATCTGGAAACCGCGATCAACGCGTTGTGGGATGCGCCACCGCATGTCGGTGACCGCATCGCGGTGGTGGGCGGTGGCACGGTGGGTTTGCTCGTCGCCTGGCTGGCGGGGCGCATGCCGGGTTGCGCGGTGGAGGTGGTGGATCCAGCGCCTGCGCGGCGCGCGGTGGCCGAGTGCCTGGGTGTGGCATTCGCCACACCCGAAGTGGCGCGCGATGGTGCCGATCTCGTGATCCATGCCAGCGGGCAGGCCGAGGGCCTGGCGACCGCCTTGCGCCTGGCGGCCTTCGAGGCCACCGTGCTCGAGCTGAGCTGGTACGGCCAGCGCAACGTGGGCGTGGCGCTCGGTGGCGCGTTCCATTCGCGCCGGCTGACTCTCAAGAGCTCACAGGTGGGCGAGGTGGCGGCGGCGCAACGCAGCCGCTGGAGCCGGCGGCGTCGCATCGAACTGGCGCTGTCGCTGCTGACGGCCCCCGCCCTCGACGCTTTGATCACCGATGCCGCGCCGTTCGCCGACTTGCCGGCCGTGCTCGCGCGCCTGGCCGCGTCCCGGGTGGACTCGACCATCTGTCATCGCATCGACTACGCCCAATGACGTCACAGCGAGGGTCTGCCGTGTTCAGTGTCAACGTTCGAGATCACTTCATGATCGCCCACAGCTTCAAGGGCGAGGTCTTCGGTCCGGCGCAGCGCATGCACGGTGCCACCTACGTGGTCGACCTGGAGATGCGGCGCAGCGAGCTGGATCCGGACGGCATCGTGGTCGACATCGGGCTTGCCACCCAGGTGCTGCACGGCGTGCTGGGCGAACTGAACTTTCGCGACCTGGATGAAGAGAGCGCTTTCAAAGGGCGCAACACCACCACCGAGTTCCTGGCGCGTGTCATCTTCGATCGCGTCGCCGCCCGCATCGCGACCGGTGACCTGGGCGAGAGCGCGCACGGCATCGGCTTCATGAAGGTCACGCTGCACGAGTCGCACGTCGCGTGGGCTGCCTACGAGGGCGCGCTGCCCGCCAGCGGCGCTCTCCGATAGCCACGACGGGCCGTCTGCATGTCGGTGCGCACGCTGGTGTTCGTGGTGCCGGGCGATCTGGCGAGTCTCACCGGCGGCTACGGCTATGACCGGCGGATCATCGCGGGATTGCAAGCCACCGGCTGGACGGTCGACGTCGTCTCGTTGGGTACGGGATTTCCGTTTCCCGACGCGGGCACGCGCGAGCACGCGGCGCAACGGGTTGCCGCAATCCCCGACGGATCGCTGGTCGCGGTCGATGGCTTGGCGTTCGGAGCGATGCCCGAGCTGGCCGATCGACATGCGCGACGCCTGCGCTGGGTGGCGCTGGTGCATCACCCGCTGGCGCTCGAGACAGGCCTCACTGCGGAACAACGCCTCACGCTCCTCGACAGCGAGCGGCGCGCACTGGCCAGCGCACGCGGCGTGATCGTGACCAGCTCGACCACCGCGCGCGAGCTGG
>DATIFD010000244.1:0-5103 GCA_035455385.1 Burkholderiaceae bacterium | reverse complement strand
ACAGCCGCATCATGGGCATCGCCCGCGAGGAACTGATCGGCACCGTCCCCACGCTGCTCAGTTCGCCGGCCACCGATGCGATGACCCGGCAGCAGCAAAGCGCCATCTGGGCCGGCCTGCGCAGCCTCGGGCATTGGAGCGGCGAGGTGGTCGAACGCCGGCGCAACGGGGATCCCTGCGCGCTGCACCTGAGTGTGTTCACGGTGCCCGACCCGGAAGGCGCGGTGCGCTACCGCGTGCTGATGGTGTCGGACGTCACCGAGCAGCGGCTGCAGCGCGAACGGCTCGAACGCCAAGCGCACTTCGACGAGCTGACGCGACTGCCCAACCGGGCGCGCCTCACCCAGCTGCTGCAGGAGGCGCTGGTTTCCAGCGAGCGCGAGGGGTACCTGCTGGCAGTCTGCTACATCGATCTCGACCGCTTCAAGGACATCAACGAGCGCCATGGTCGCGCCGCCGGCGATCGCGTGCTGGTGGAGCTCGCCGCGCGGCTGCGCAGCGCCTTGCGCGCTCACGCCACCTGGTCTGACGTGGCAGCCCGCATCGGCGGCGACGAGTTCGTGCTGCTGCTGCGCGCCGACACGATCGAGGAGGCGCGCCTGGCCATCGAACGCGTGCGGCGCGTGATCGCGCAACCCTACACGATCGACGCGCACACGCCACCCGCGTCGCTGACCGCGAGCGTCGGTGCCACGGTCTATCCGATCGACCACAGCGACCCGGACACGCTGCTGCGCCACGCCGACCAGTCGATGTACGGCGCCAAGCAGGCCGGGCGCAACGGCTACCTCTTCTTCGACCCCGAGCACAGTCGCCGCGCCGAGGAGCGCGTGCTGGCGCTCGGGCGCGTGCAGGAGGCGCTCGATCGCCATGAGCTGCGGCTGTACTACCAACCCAAGGTCGACCTGAGGCGCGGCATCGTGCTCGGCGCCGAGGCGCTGCTGCGCTGGGAGCATCCAGAGCACGGCGTCGTGCCGCCCGGGCAGTTCCTTCCGCTGATCGAGCACACCGGCCTGTCGGCGCAGGTGGGCGATTGGGTGCTTGGCCAGGCGCTCGACCAGTTGGAGCGCTGGCTCGAGCAAGGGCTCGACCTGTCGGTCAGCGTCAACGTCTCGGCGCGCCACCTGCAGGAGCCCGACTTCGTGCAACGCCTGACCGAGCTGCTGGCCCGCCACTCTCGGCCGCTGGGGCCGCGCCTCGAGCTCGAGGTGCTGGAGACCGCGGCGTTGGCCGACGTGGCTTACACCTCGATGCTGCTGGAGCGTTGCGCGAAGTTGGGCGTGCGTTTCGCGCTCGACGACTTCGGCACCGGCTACTCCACCCTCATCTACCTCAAACGCCTACCGGTGCAGGTGTTGAAGATCGACCGTTCCTTCGTGCACAACATGCTCAACGACACCCAGGACCGCGCGATCGTCGAAGGCGTCGTCAGCCTGGCCCGCACCTTCTCGTGCGTGGCGGTTGCCGAAGGCGTCGAGACGCCCGCCCAGGCGCGCACGCTGCTCGAGATGGGTTGCGAGGTCGGCCAGGGCTCCGGCATCGCCGCCCCGATGCCCGCGGCCGAGCTCGCGCAGTGGGTCAAGGACTGGAAGGGGCTGTTCGCGATCACGCCTGCCGGCACGGCCACCCCGTCGGCCGGTGCCACCGCGCCGGGCAGCGCTCCCCGCGCGCGCCAGTAGGGTGTCGCGGTCGGCTTGGCCGCGCCGCTAGACTGCCGCCGTGCTGCCCCACGGCTTCGTTCAGGAACTGCTCTCGCGCGTCGACATCCTCGAGGTGATCGGTCGCCACGTCGAGCTCAAGCGCGCCGGCAGCGTGCACAAGGGCCTGTGTCCCTTCCACGGCGAGAAGACGCCGAGCTTCACGGTCAGCCCGACCCGGCAGACCTACCACTGCTTCGGCTGCGGAGCGCATGGCGATGCGATCCGTTTCTTGATGGAGAACCAGGGGCTACCGTTCATGGACGCGGTGCGCGAGCTCGCGCAGCGCGTGGGAATCGCGGTGCCCGACGACGCGGCCAGCCCCGAGGAGCGTGCGCGCGCCGCTGAGCAACGCGCCAAGCGGCAAACCTTGAGCGACGTGCTGTCTCGCGCGGCTGAGCACTACAAGGCGTCGCTCAAGGTGTCGCCGCGCGCCATCGACTACCTCAAGGGCCGCGGCCTCACCGGCGAGATCGCGGCGCGCTTCGGGCTCGGCTACGCGCCGCCGGGTTGGCGCAGCCTGGCCAGTGTCTTCCCGCGCTACGACGATCCGTTGCTGGTCGAAGCCGGTCTGGTCATCGTGCAGGGCGAAGACGGTGCCGAGGATCAGAAGCGCTACGACCGCTTCCGCGACCGCATCATGTTCCCGATCCGCTCGGTGCGTGGTGAAGTCATCGGATTCGGCGGCCGCGTGCTCGACGAGGGCGAGCCCAAGTACCTCAATTCGCCGGAGACGCCGCTGTTCGTCAAGGGCCGCGAGCTGTACGGTCTGTACGAGGCGCGCACCGCGCTGCGCGAGGCCGGCTATGCGCTGGTGGTCGAGGGCTACATGGACGTCGTGGCCCTGGCGCAATCGGGCTTCGCGCATGCCGTGGCGACGCTGGGCACCGCCTGCACGGCCGAGCACGTGGCCAAGCTGCTGCGCTTCACCGACCACGTGGTGTTCAGCTTCGACGGCGACGCCGCCGGCCGGCGCGCCGCAGCTCGCGCGCTCGAGGCTGCGCTGCCGCACGCGAGCGACCTTCGGACGATCCGCTTCCTGTTCCTGCCCCCCGAGCACGATCCCGATTCGTTCGTCCGCGAACGCGGCGCGGCCGCGTTCGAACAGCAAGTGGCCGCGGCGCTGCCCCTGTCGCGCATGCTGCTGCAGACCGCCCAGGACGGCTGCGACCTGTCGCTGGCGGAAGGACGGGCACGCATGTTGGCGCAGGCACGGCCGATGATCGCTGCCCTGCCTGCCGGTGCGTTGCGCGAGCAGGTGCTGGCGGAGCTGGCGCAGGCCGGCGGCACCAGCGCGGAGCAGTTGCGCGCGCTCTGGGGCGCCGTGCGCGCCGCAAGGCCTGCGGCCAGGTCGAGCGCGGCGCCGCGGCGCGCGGCGGCAACGCGGCAGGCCGCCACGCTGCTGGACCGGGCGGTGTGGCTGCTGCTGCAGCGCTGCGGCCTGTGGGAGCAGATCGCTGCCGAGGACCACGAACGCCTGGCCGCGCAAGCGGCGCCCTACGGCAGCTTCTTCGGGCTGCTCGAGCGCTGCCTGCACGACCAGGGTGTGCTCAGCCGCAGCGGCCTGATCGACTGGCTGCGCCACGCGGCGGCAGACGATGCGAACCTGATGGCGCTGCTCGACCGCTCGAGCGCGCTGCACGACCTGGACGGCGAGGTCGACGCGCTGCACGACCTGCGGCGGCTGCTTCTGCGGCTCCAGCTCGAAGAGGTGAAGGGCGAACGCAAGCTGCTCGCCGAGTCGGGGCAGCTGTCAGGTGCCGCTCTGACCCGCTACCGTGAGCTTGACAAGCGCCAGGGGGAGCTCAGTGCTGCACTGGCCAGTGGCGACGCGGCATCCTCGCCACAGCGCGCTGGCCGGTTTTGACGCACGGTCGCGGGATCAGCGATAATTCGCAATTCGTTGCAGCGGCAAGAGTGATAGCAGCGCTGACCCGATTGGGCAGGGACCCGGCCCCCCGCGACACGGGGCGAACCACAGGCCAATCATCCCTCCAGGCGTTGCCCGGCTTTCAAACGTTCACGCGAACTTGCCTGCCTGAGACCTCCCCCGCTCGCGGCCCGGGCCGCGGCGCGGGTGCTCGTGCGTTCGGACATTCGCTCCGTAGAGCCGATTGAGGTCTGGCCTGCCGCCCGTAGCCACCCCGTAGAGGATCTGCATGAACGCGAAGAAGCCCACCGCCAAAACCGCCACCAAGGCCAAGCCCAAGACGGCCAAGGCCCAAGCCGAAGCCTCCAAGCGGCCGGCCAAGGCGGCCACGTCGGTGCCCAAGCCGGCAGCGCACGCCAAACCGGTGGCCCGGCAGTCCAGCGCACCGGTCAAACCGGCGAAGGCGGCCAAGCCCGACGCGCCGGCGAAGCCAGCCGCGCCTGCGAACAGAGGCGCGGCGAAGCCCGCGGCCAAATCAGCTGCTAAGCCGGCTCCCGGGGCGGCGAAGGGCAAGCGAACCGGCAAGGACGCCGGCAAGGACGCCGGCAAGCCGGCTCAGGGCGAAGAGGACTTCAACGACATCGACGTCGAGATCGACGCGGAGGTCGATGCCGAGGTCGCCGAGGCCGCCAAGGAAGAAGCCAAGGCTAAGCCGCTGCGCATGAAGGTCAGCCGCGCCAAGGAGCGCGCGCTGATGCGCGAGTTCGGCCTCGACGAGACGCTGCTCACCGAGGAAGAAGTCGCCAAGCGCCGCCAGGAGCTGAAGACGCTCATCAAGATGGGCAAGACGCGCGGCTTCCTGACGCACCAGGAGATCAACGACCACCTGCCCGAGAAGCTGGTCGACAACGAGATCATCGAAGCGATCGTGTCGATGCTCAACGACATGGGCATCGCGGTCTACGAGCAGGCGCCCGATGCGGCGACGCTGCTGATCGCCGGCGGCGGCACGACCACCGCGACCGAGGAAGAGGCCGAGGAAGCCGCCGAAGCGGCGCTGTCGACGGTCGACTCCGAGTTCGGCCGCACGACCGACCCGGTGCGCATGTACATGCGCGAGATGGGCACCGTCGAACTGCTGACGCGCGAGGGCGAGATCGAGATCGCCAAGCGCATCGAAGGCGGCCTGCAGGCGATGATGCTCGCGATCTCGGCCTCGCCGACGACGATCGCCGAGCTGCTCAGCTATGCCGACAAGATTGGCGCGGGCGAGATGCAGATCTCCGAGGTCGTCGACGGCTTCGTCTCGGAGGACGAGGCGGATGACTACGTCGCCGAGGAGGACGTCGACTTCTTCGACGAGGAGGACGACGACGACGGCCAGGGCGGCAGCAAGGCACTGACCAAGAAGCTCGAGGAGCTGAAAGCCTCCGCGCTCGAGAAGTTCGATGCGCTGCGCATGCACTTCGAAAGGATGCGCAAGGCGTTCGAGAAGGACGGCTACAAGTCACCGGCGTACAACAAGGCGCAGATGGC
>DATIFD010000243.1:0-2598 GCA_035455385.1 Burkholderiaceae bacterium | reverse complement strand
AGCAAGGGCCTGACGCTGGACGCGCTCTCAGGCGCCATGCGCGTCGACCCGTTGCAGGTCGAGCCGGTGCTGGAGGCACTCATGGGCCTGGACTGGGTGGCGCGTCTGGACGAGGAGGGCGCGCGCCGGCACGTCCTGCTGGCCGATCCGCAGACGACGCTGGCGGCGCAGCTGGTGGACAGCCTCCTGCTCGAGCCGACGCCCGCGACCCAGGCGTTCCGCGCCCGCGCCGCATTCGCTTCGATGAAGCTGGCCGATCTGTTCTAGGGCGCCGGGCGCCGCTTCGACTGCGACATTTGCCGCGCCGGCGCGCTCAAGTGCGCGCGCCGACGGCCGAAATCCGGGCAGAACTCGTCCCTGGCCGGCCCATGCACGTCGATGTGCTCAGCGGTTACCTGATCTGCGGCGTCGGCGCGCTGCTCGGTGCTGCGCTGCTGCGCATCGCCGAGCCCAGCGACGAGCGGACCCGTCAGGCGCTGCGCCTGTGTGGCTGGGGCTTCGTCTTGCTGGGGCTGGGCTTGCTGCCCGCCGCGTTTCCCGAGCTGGTGGCCCATCCGGCAGCGCAGTTCTCGCTCGGCTTCGGCACTTGGTGCGGCGTCGTCCTCGTCGGCAGCGGACTGGCCGAGGTGCAGGGCAAAGGCCTGGCCCTGCGCTGGATCATGCTGCTCTTGGCGGCAAGCGCTGGCGCGCTGGCCTGGGCGCTGTCGACCGGCCCGCGCGCGTTTGGTGTCATCTTCATCGGCGGCTTGACCGCGCTGGCGCTGCTCAATGTCTGGCTGACGCGCGGCCTCGTGCTGAGCCCGCGTGACGCCATTGAGCGGGCGCTCGGCGCTTCGCTGATCGCACTGGGGGTGTCGTGCCTGGTGCGCCTGAGCTTCACGCTGGTCGACGGCGATCCAGCCCGAACCGATCTGATGTACGCCCCAGAGCCGGCGCGTTCGGTGCTGGCAGCGCTGTACGGCGTGCTGCCGATGATCGTCTCGACGCTGCTGCTGACGCTGGTCAATGCGCGTCTGCGCCACCAGCTGCGGATGCGCGCGATCACCGACGAACTGACGGGCCTGATGACGCGCCGGGCACTGCGCGAGCTGGCGCCGGCGATGATCGAGCAGCAGCAGCGCGCGCATCGCGAAGCGGCCGTGCTGATGCTCGACCTCGACCGCTTCAAGCACGTCAATGACACCCATGGCCACCCGGCTGGCGATGCCGTGCTGCGGCTGGCCGCGCGCGCGCTGCAGGCGCACTCGCGGGTCGACACCCTGCTGGCGCGCTACGGCGGCGAGGAGTTCGTCGCCGTGGTACCGGTGGAGGACCTGCCGAGTGCCAGGCGCGTGGCCGAGCGGCTGCGCCATGCGGTGGAGAGCGCGCCCTGGCGACAGGAGCTGCGACTGCCCGACCCGGTCACGGTTAGCGTGGGCGTGGCCATCGTCGCGGCCGGGGAATCGCTCGACGCGGCGCTGACCCGGGCCGACGAGGCGCTGTACCGCGCCAAGCGCGAGGGCCGCAACCAGTGTCAGGTGGCGCTGGCACGGGCCTGATCCCGTGCGGTGAGCGCTGTCGCAGGCACAATCGCCTGACGACGAACCGCGGGCGACACCGATGGCCACCGACTTCATCGCCGACGTGCAGCAGCAGCTGCAGGACCTGAACGACGCCGGCCTGTTCAAGCGCGAACGCGTCATCACCTCGCAGCAGGGCGCCGTGGTGCGCACCAGCGACGGCCGCGAGGTGATCAACCTGTGCGCCAACAACTACCTCGGGCTGTCGGCGCACCCGCAGGTGATCGCGGCGGCGCACAAGGCGCTCGACGACCACGGCTACGGCATGAGCTCGGTGCGCTTCATCTGCGGCACGCAGGATCTGCACAAGACGCTCGAATCGCGCCTGGCGCGCTTTCTCGGCACCGAGGACGCGATCCTCTACGCCGCGGCGTTCGACGCCAACGGCGGGCTGTTCGAGCCGCTGTTCGGCGAGGCCGACGCGATCATCTCCGACGAGCTGAACCACGCGTCGATCATCGACGGCATCCGCCTGGCCAAGGCGCAGCGCTGGCGCTACAAGCACAACGACATGGCCGACCTCGAGCGCTGCCTGCGCGAGGCGGCTTCGACGCGCTTCAAGATCGTGTTCAGCGACGGCGTGTTCTCGATGGACGGCACGATCGCGCAGCTCGATCGCATGCGTGCGCTGTGCGACCAGCACGGTGCGCTGCTCGGCATCGACGAGTGCCATGCCACCGGCTTCCTCGGCGCGCGCGGCCGCGGCACGCACGAGTACCGGGGCGTGTTCGGCAAGGTCGACATCATCACCGGCACGCTCGGCAAGGCGCTCGGCGGCGCGTCGGGCGGCTTCACCGCGGCCCGCGCGCCGGTGGTCGAGCTGCTGCGCCAGCGCTCGCGGCCCTATCTGTTCAGCAACACGCTGATGCCGGCGATCGCCGGCGCCAGCATCGCGGTGCTCGACCTGCTCGAAGGCAGCACCGCGCTGCGCGACAAGCTCGAGGACAACACCCGCTGGTTCCGCGACGCGATCGTCAGAGCCGGCTTCGACGTCAAGCCGGGCACGCACCCGATCGTGCCGATCATGGTCTACGACGCG
>DATIFD010000242.1:0-7893 GCA_035455385.1 Burkholderiaceae bacterium | reverse complement strand
TACAGCGTCTTCAGCACGCGCAGCGGCCCGACGTGGCTGGCGTGCACCACGCAGCGCCGCGCGTCGTCGAGCCGCACCGCCAAGCTCAGCCGGGCGTGCCACTGCGCCGCGGGCCGGTCGGGCGGAGTCAACGCCTCGTCCAGAACCCGCGATGCAGCGCAGCGATCTCGTCGGCCACCGCGGCCACCGGGCCGATCACCTCGACGGTCTTCTGCCCGCTCGCGAACACGTCGCGGCACGGCAGGTCGAGCGTCGGGTTCTCCGGATGCGCGCCGGTGTGCTGCAGCAGGGTGCGCTCGCTGAGTCCGTACACGACGCGGCCGATGTGCGCCCAGTAGATGGTGCCGGTGCACATCGCGCACGGCTCGACGGTGGTGACCAGGCTGCAGTCCCACAGCAACGCCGGCGGGTAGCGGCGCGCGGCCTCGCGGGCGAGCACCGCCTCGGCGTGGTCGACGCCGTCGACGTTGCGCTGCTCGAGCCACACGCTCTCGCCGTCCGGCGCGACCAGCAGCGCGCCGAACGGATGATGGCCGGCGTCCATCGCCGCGCGCGCCACGGCGTTGGCGTGCCGCAGGTGGCGGATCGTCTGCTCCTCGGTCATCGCTGGGCAGTGTAGGCCGCATCGGCCGCGCGCCACAGCCGGCGGATCAGCCGCCGAGCGCGATGATGATCGCTTCGACCACGACGCCCAGCAGCACCAGCACCAAGCCGGCCCGCCACGGCCGCACGCCGGCATAGCGACCCCAGACGAAGCCGCAGTAGAACATCATCGCCACCGCGATCGCGGCCGAGACGCGCATCGCCACCTTCAGATCGGTGGCGAACACGAACGGCAGCACCACCGGGAAGGTGGACGCAAAGACGAGCAGGAACACCGCGAACGCGGCCTTCAGGTCTTGGCCGCTGACCCGCATCGTCGGCAGCGCGTGCGCCGGTTGCGCGACCAGCCACTGGCGCATTTGCTCCAGGCTGGCCTGGTCGATCGCCTCGGCCAGCGGCCCGATGTGGTTGGCGATAGCGTGCCGCGCGGCATCGCCCGTGCCGTCGGAGCGCACCGCGGCCAGCAACGTGGCGCGGCGACCGCGCTCGACCAGGTTGCGCAGCACATACATCACGGCGTCGACGAAGCCCCACGCGGTGTTGCAGCCGATCGCCGCGATCAGCATCGTGCGCACGTCTTCGCGCCCCGCGGTGGCCACGCTGAGCGTGCCGGTGAACGTGAGCACCATGAACAGGCCGAACAGGATCTCCGACACGCGGTCGATCGGGTCGAGAACGGCGCCGTCGGTGCCGGCCATCTCGGCGGCGTCGGCAACAGGACCGGCGGGGCTCGGGTCGGCCATCGTTCAAGCCGGCGGCGCCGTGAGATCGAACGTCAGGTGCACCACGCCGCCTTCGCTGCGCCGGTGCGTCGGCAGGCCGCAGCGCTGGAACACGGTGAGCATCGGCGCGTTTCCGCTCAGCACGTCGGCCTCGAAGCGCGTGACGCCGTGGCGCCGCGCGATCGTCGTCAGCAGCGCGAGGAGCTGGCTGGCCAGCCCCTGGCCCTGGTAGTCCTCTTCGATCGTGAACGCGACTTCGGCTGCCTTGCCGTCAGTGATCGATGCATCGACGATGTAGCTGGCGCCGCCGATCACGATCTCGTCGTCGCCGCTGCCTGTCGTGACCACCAGCGCGCCGAAGTGGTCGAAGTCGACCTCGTCGACGTGCGCCAGCGACGCGGCGGGGATCTCCTTGACGAACGAGAAGAAGCGCGTGTAGACGGTGCCGGGGTCGAGCTTGTGGAACGCGGCGACGAGGCGCTCGCGGTCGTCGGCGCGCATCGCGCGGATCGTCACCGGCGTGCCGTCGCGCAGCGTGCTCGCCTGACGGAACTGGCGATCGTCGACGGTTGCGTCGCTCACCGCGCCCTCCTGCACCATGCTTTGGGTGGCGCGCGATGATAGCCGCTGCGCGCAGCGCGGCGCCACTGCTACGATTGGCGCCTGATCCATGTCAAGCGCGATTTCATCGTCGACGGGCGCACGGCTGGCCGCCATGCTGGCGCTGGTTGTCACCGGCCAAGCGTACGGCGCCGACTGCCGGCCACAGGCTCTGCCGGCGTTCGATGCGGCGGGCACGTGGGTGCACACGCCGCTGTCCAAGCTCAAGCGCGACACCGCCTACAGCGTGTCGAAGGTCGAAGGCCAGTCGGTGCTGCACGCCACCGCCAACGGCTCGGCGTCGGCGTGGGTGTTGCTCGAGCCCTTCGGGATCGCGGCCACGCAGCTGCTGGAGTGGCGCTGGCGCACGCCGGCGCTGATCAAGAGCGCCGCCAACGAAGACCCGAAGCGCGAGGACGCGCCGCTGCGCGTGATCGTCGGCTTCGACGGCGACAAGTCGACGCTGCCCGACGAGGAGCAGCGCTATTTCGCACGCATCAAGCGGCTGACCGGGCGCGACATGCCGTACGCGATGCTGATGTACATCTGGGACAACAAGAATCCGGTCGACCGGGTGGTGCCCAGCGCGCACACCTCGCGCGTCAAGATGATCGTGGCCGAGAGCGGCGGCGCCGGCGTCGGCGCGTGGCGCAGCTACCGGCGCAACCTGGCGCAGGATTTCGAGCGCGCGTTCGGCGAGAAGCCGGGGCAGTTGCTCGGCTTCGGGCTGATGACCGACACCGACAACACCGGCGAGGACGCCGAAGGTTTCTACGGCCCCCTGCGGCTGACCTGCGACGGCGCGAAATAGGCCCGCGCACCCCGGGGCCGGCCGTGCCGGCCCCGGCGCGTCGCTACGCCGGCTTGTGGGCCGCCTGCGGCGCGACACGGAAGATCGCCAGGTACACGCCGCCGCCGATCGCCACGCCGAAGAACCAGCCCCACACGCCCCACCAGCTCGGCAGCAGCGTCGTGAAGTTGGGCAGGATGCTCGAGAACAGCGCTCCCACGCCGGCGGCGATGAATGCAGCGACGTTCCAGCCGCCCTGGTAGCGGTAGGGGCCGTCCTCGCGGTACAGGCCTTCGACGTCGATCGCGCCTTTGCGGATCAGGTAGTAGTCGCCGAGGATCACGCCGAGCAGCGGCCCCATGGTGGCGCCGATGGCGCCGACGAATGCCGCCGCGCTGCCTTCCCACGGCGCGAACGGGTACAGCACCAGCGCGATCAGCGCGGCGATGTAGCCGCCGCGCTTGAAGTCGATCATCTTCGGGAACACGTTGGCGAAGTCGAACGCCGGCGACACGAAGTTGGCCACCACGTTGATGCCGAGCGTCGCCACCGCGAACGTGATCGCGGCCAGCAGCGCGAGGAACCAGCTGTCGAACTTGGCCGAGATCTGGTCGGGGTGCAGCAGCACCTCGCCGTACACCGTGAAGGCGGCGATCGTGGTGACGCCCGCGACCAGCGAGAAGAGGATCAGGTTGACCGGCAGCCCCCACAGGTTGCCCTTGCGCACCGCGGCCTCGTCGCGCCCGTAGCGCGAGAAGTCGCAGAAGTTGAGGTACAGCGCCGCGAAGTAGGTGACCCAGGTCGCCGCCACCGCCGCCAGCGCCGCGAACGAGCCCGGCTCACCCGGCACGCCGGCGTCCTTGGTCTTGGCGAGCAGCACGTCCATCGGGATCTGGTGGCTGAACGAGAAGCCGCCGGCCTTGATGCACAGACCGATCGCGAGGATCAGCATCATGATCCACACCGCGGGGCCGGCCCAGTCCTGGAAGCGCCGCACCGTCTCCATGCCGCGCTGGATGATCAGCAGCTGCAGCGCCCACACGACGACGAAGCAGATCACCTCGAGGCCCGAATGGCCGAGCAGGTGCGTGCCCTTGTGGAACGCCATCAGGCTGTCGGAGCGGATCAGCAGCGCGACGATCGCGCCCGACGCCGCGCTGGTCTGCGCGCCGTACCAGAAGCAGGCCACGATGGCGCGCACCAGTGCAGGCACGTTGGCGCCCCAGATGCCGAACGACGCGCGCGCCAGCACCGGGTACGGCACGCCGGTCCTGACGCCGGCCACGCCGATCAGGTTCATCAGGACGAAGATCACCAGCGAGCCGATGCCGATCGCGATGATGAAGTTGAGGAAGCTGCCGCACAGCAGGAACAGGCTCGCCGCCAGGTAGTAGCCCCACAGGCTGTGCACGTCCGATGTCCAGACGTTGAAGATGCTGAACGCGCCCCACTTGCGCTCGCGCGCCGGGGCCAGGTCTTCGTTGTAGAGGGCCGGTGATGCATTGGGAATGCTCATGGTGTCTTCTCTCCTCTCGGACCGTTGCTTCACGATGCGTGTGTTGTGGACTCCCCTGGGACTGCTCCTTCTCTCAACAAGCCAGAAGATCATGCAAGGTGCGCGCCACCACCTTGGTGGCGCGGCGCAGGTCCTCGAGCACCAGGTGCTCGTCGGCGCGCTTGGCGTTGGATTCCAGCACCGTGCGCGGGCCGGCGCCGTAGATCACGCACGGGATGCCGAGCGCGCCGTACAGCCGCACGTCGGTGTACAGCGGCGTGCCCGACACCGGAATCGCCTCGCCGAACACGGCCAGCGCGTGCCGCTGCAGCGCCGCCACCAGCGCATGGTTGTTCGGCGACGCCTGCAGCGACCTGGCCAGCAGCAGCCGCTTGATCTCCACGCGGATGCCCGGCGAGCGCTCGACGGCCGAGCCGATCAGCTCGCGCACCTCGGCCTCGACCTGCGCGGCATCCTCCTCGGGGATCATGCGGCGGTCGAGCTTGAGCACCACCTTGCCCGGCACCACGTTGGTGTTGGTGCCGCCCTCGATGCGACCGACGTTGAGGTACGGGTGCGAGATGCCCGGCACCTTGGAGCGGCGCGCGCGCAGCACATCGTTGTAGGCGTACAGCGCGCTCAGCAGCTTGTTGGCCGCCTGCAGCGCGTCGACGCCGGTCTCGGGATACGCGGCATGGCTGGCCAGCCCGTGCAGCGTCACCTCGAGCTGCAGGCAGCCGTTGTGCGCCACCACCACCTGGTAGCTGAAGCCGGCGGCGATCAGCACGTCGGGCTGCGTCAGGCCGAGGTTGAGCAGCCAGCCCGGGCCGAGCTCGCCGCCGAACTCCTCGTCGTAGGTGAAGTGCAGCTCCACCGCGCCGCGGTGCGCGTCAGCGCTGGACATCAGCGCGCGCAGTGCATAGGTGTAGGTGGCGAAGTCGCTCTTGCTCACCGCCGCGGCGCGGCCGTAGAGCTTGCCGTCGGCGATCTCGGCGCGGTAGGGGTGGTGGGTCCAGCCGTCGCCGGGCGGCACCACGTCGCCGTGGGCGTTGAGCGCGATCGTCGGCCCGTCGCCGAAGCGGTGGCGCACGATCAGGTTGGTGATCGACTGCAGGCCCGCGTTCTTCACCACCGCGTCGGGCACCTTGTGGCGCTCAGCGGTCAGCCCCATCAGCGCGAGCATCTCGGCCGTGCGCTCGGCATGCGGCGCGTTGTTGCCCGGCGGCGTGTCGGTGGGCACGCGCACCAGCTCCTGCAGGAACCGCACCTCCTCGTCGAAGTGCTCGTCGACCCAGCGGTCGAGCGCGGCGTACACCGCGTCTGCCGTCGGCACCGGGGTGCCGCCGTCGGGGTTCCTGGCCTTGGGCAACGGCCGCGTCTCGTCGCCCTTGGGCACCGGCCGGGTGTCGTCCTCGCTCATGCGGGGTGGGTGCGCGACTCGCGCGCGAGCTGATCGAGCAGGTGCTGGAACGCGCGCACCGCGAGCTCGGTGTCGTCGTTGGTGATCGCCTCCAGCGGGTTGTGGCTGACGCCGGCGTTCAAACCGCGCTGGAACAGCATGGCCTGCGGCATCACCTCGTGCAGCTTCATCGCGTCGTGGCCGGCGCCGCTGGGCATGCGCACCAGCGGCAGGCCGAGCCCGCTGACCGCGCGCTCCCAGCGCGCCTGCCACGCTGGCGCGCTCGGCGCCGCCGACGCGCGGATGGTTTCCTCGGCGGTGAAGGTGAGGCCGCGGCGCTCGCAGATCTCGCTCAAGCGGGCCAGCACGTCGCGCTCGCAGGCATCGCGCACGGCGTCGGTGGTGGCGCGGATGTCGAGGCTGAAAGTGCAGCGGCCGGGAATCACGTTGATCGAGCCGTTGGGCACGTCGAGCATGCCCACCGTGCCCACCAAGTTGGGCTCCTGCGAGGCGCGCTGCTCGAGATACAGCACCAGCTCAGCTGCGGCCGCGGCCGCGTCGCGCCGCAGGTTCATCGGCGTGGTGCCGGCGTGGCTGGCCGTGCCGGTGATCTCGCACAGGTGGCGCACGCTGCCGTTGATCGACGTCACGATGCCAAGCGGCACGTCGAGTTCGTTGAGCACCGGCCCCTGCTCGATGTGCACCTCGACGAAGCCGAGGTAGCGCTGCGGGTCGCGCCGCAGCGTCGCGATGTCGTCGATCGCCAGCCCGGCGCGCTGCATCGCGTCGCGCATCGACACGCCGTCGGCGTCGGTCTGGTCGAGCCAACGCGGATCGAAGTGACCGGTCAGCGCGCCGGAGCCGAGGAACACGGCCTTGTAGCGCTGGCCTTCCTCCTCGGCGAAGCCGACCACCTCGATGTCGTAGGGCAGTCGCCGGCCGGCGCGCTGGAGCTCGCGCACGCAGGCCATCGGCACGAAGATGCCGAGCCGGCCGTCGTACTTGCCGCCGTTGCGCACGGTGTCGTAGTGGCTGCCCGTCAACAACCGCTTGGCACTGCGGTCGGCACCGTGGTAGATGCCGACCACGTTGCCCACCGCGTCGATGTGCACGTCGTCGAAGCCGCAGTCGTCGCGCATCCATTGCACGAGCTGGCGCGCGCAGGCGCGGTGTGCGTCGGTGAGGTAGGTGACCGTCAGCTCGCCGCGCTCGGCGTAGCCCGGGTCGCTGTGCCGTGCGAGCGCCGCGGCCCAGTCGAGGATCTGGTTGCCCAACGCGGGTTCGGCGCCGAAGGCGTCGTCGAGGCGGATCTCGGCGATGCGGTGGATGTTGCGCAGGCACTCCGCGAGCTCGAACTCGGGGTGGTTGGTCAGCCGACGCGCGAAGGTGGCGAGGATCTCCTGCTTGCTCAGGCCGGTGCCGCGCGGGCCGCGCACCGCGAGCACGAACGGAAAGCCGAACTTGGCGTGGTAGTCGGCGTTGAGCTGCTGGATGCGCGCGAACTCCGCCGGCGTGCACTCGGCGAGGCCGGCCTTGGCCTGTTCGTTCGCCGATTCGGCGGTCAGCGTCTTGGCCACCATCGCCCGGCCGGCCAGCTCGGGGTGGGCACGGATCAGCGCCAGCTGGCGTTCGCGACCGGCCTCGCGCACCGCCTCGACCAGCGCGCGCTTGAAGGCCGCCAGCGTCGCGAACGGGCGCCTGGCGAGCGCCGCCTGCGCGATCCACGGCGAGTGCTCGTAGGTGCCGGCCAGCGCGGCCAGCGCGTCGGCCGGCGGCGCCGCGTTGAGCCCCTCGAGCGTCAGCGGCCGAGCCGCGCTCATTGGGTAACCTCGGCGCTGCGCACTGCGGCGCGAGCCCCCTTCGCGGGGGCCGGGCGGGGGCTCATACCGCGGCCTCGCGGTACGGGTGCGTGGCCTTCCAGTGCCGCGCGATGTCGATTCGGCGGCAGACCCAGACGCGGTCGTGCGCCTCGATGTGGTCGAGGAAGCGCTGCAGCGCGCCGATGCGGCCGGGCTTGCCGAGCAGCCGGCAGTGCATGCCGACGGACATCATCTTCGGCTTCTCTTCTCCTTCGGCGTACAGCGCGTCGAAGCTGTCGCGCAGGTAGGTGAAGAAGTGGTCGCCGGTGTTGAAGCCCTGGGCCTGCACGAAGCGCATGTCGTTGGTGTCGAGCGAGTACGGCACCACCAGGTGCGGCACCGTCGTGCCGTCGCTCTTCTCGACGCGCATCCAGAACGGCAGGTCGTCGCCGTAGTAGTCGCTGTCGTACTCGTAGCAGCCGAGG
>DATIFD010000241.1:0-2518 GCA_035455385.1 Burkholderiaceae bacterium | reverse complement strand
ACAAATCGCACTGCGGCGGGCCAGCGCTGCTCGATCTTCTCCTTCTCGTGCAAATAGCTCGCGGGCGGCAGCACGATGCGGTTGGTGTCGCGCACCGGATTTTCCAGCGCATCCTTGAGCGTGAAGTCCGGCCGCACGTTGTCGCGCGTCGCAAAGCTGCCATGGACATGGCAGGCGCGGATGCGCAAGTCCAGCATGACCGGCGTATTCGACGCTTCCGAGAGTTCGAAGCCCTTCTCGACGGCCTGCACGATGGACGGCAGGTTGGGGCGTGGGTCAAGGAGCCACATCTGCGACTTCATCGCAAACGCATGGCTGCGCTCCTGCATGATCGAGGAGCCTTCGCCATAGTCCTCGCCGATGATGACCAGGGCGTCGCCGGTGACGCCGCCCGAGGCCAGATTGGCCAGCGCGTCGGAGGCGACGTTGGTGCCGACGGTGGACTTCCACGTCGCGGCGCCGCGCACCGGGTAGTTCACCGAGGCCGACAGCGCTGCAGCCGCAGCGGCCTCGCTGGCCGCGGGCTCGAAATAGACGCCCAGCTCGTTGAGAATCGGCTGCGCATCGGACAGCACGTCCATCAGGTGCGAGATCGGCGCGCCCTGATACCCGGTGACGTAGCCGACGCCCGCCTCGAGCAGCGCCTTGGTCACCGCGAGGATGCCCTCGCCGTGGAATTCGGTGCCCGCGGGCACCTTGAGCTGCTGCACTTCGCGCGCGAACGATCGTTCAGCCATCGCCGCTCACGGGGGTTGCCGTCGATGCACGATTATCGGCGCAGGCGGCTCACGGCCGGCAGCTGGCGTCGCGCGGCGCGCGCAGTTTCTGGTCGATGTAGTACGCCAGCAGCGAGCGCGCGAGGCCCTGCTGCTCGCGCGCGAACAGTCCGCTCGCGTCGCGCAGCCAGCCGTCGATGCACTGCTGCTTCGGCGCGCTCGACGCGGCGCATCGCAGCAGCCGCTCGAACGACTCGCGGTAGATCAGGAACTGCCCGCGGCTCAGCGGCTCGCCGTGGCCGGGCACCAGCCAGCGGAACCGAATGGCCGACAGGTGTTCCAGCGCGGCGCCCCAGCGCTCGGGGCAGGCGGTGTCGAACAGCGGCGCCGGAAGCGTGACCAGGTCGCCGGCCGCGAGCACGACCGCATTCGGTTCATACACCCAGACGTCGCCTGCGGTGACGACATCGCGCTCGATGCCGATGCTCAACCCGAGCCCGGCCAGCGCGATCGTCGAGCCCGTTTCGATCACCGTGTCGGGTGTCGACGACCGGGTGTCGTCGATGACGTCGATCTCGCGTTGCCACGACGCGCGCTGCGCGTCCTGCGCTCCAGACCGGGCCATCTCGTCGACCAGCTGGCGCCGGTAGTCGGCGAGGAATCCGGCGCGCGCGCCGACGATGGCGTCGCTGGCGACCAGCTTCGCCTCCGGGAAGGCGGCGCGCAGCGCGCGGTTGCCGCCGATGTGGTCGAGGTGCCAGTGGGTGTTGACGATCGCACGCAGCGGCTTGCCGCTGGCCCGGATGCGATCGATGAGAGCCTGCGCGTGGGCCGGGTCGCGCCCGGTGTCGATGACGATCCACCCGTCGGGTGCGTCGATCAGCACGCTGTTGCCGTCGGGTTGCGCTGCGGCGGCGAAGCGGCCCGGCAGCCACTCGACACCCGGCTCGAGCACGCGCGGCTGCGCCACCGCCGCGGCCTGCCACAGCAACAGCATCGCCCAGGCCACGCGCACCATGCGCTGCCACGTCATCGATCGCCTCCTGCCCCGCCGCGGGCGCGGCCACCGCCTATGATCGCCGAACCCGTCGGTCACCACGGCAGCCCGTCATGAATCCGTTGTCCACCTGCGACCTCTGTGACGAACACCGTCATGACGCCGCCGCGCGGTTTCGCGTGCTGCCGCCGATCTTTCGCGACTTCGGAGGTCGTTCGCGCTTCCACGGCCGCGTGGCCACGGTGCAGTGCTTCGAGGACAACACGTCGGTGCGAGGGGCGGTCAACTCGCCGGGTCAGGGCCGCGTGCTGGTGGTCGACGGCGGCGGCTCTCTGAGGCGGGCGCTGCTCGGCGGCAACCTCGCCGTAGCGGCCGAAGAGAACGGCTGGGCCGGCGTGGTGATACACGGCGCGGTGCGCGATGCGAAGGAGATCGCGCGCTGCCAGATCGGCATCCGCGCGCTCGGCCTGCTGCCGATGGCCACCGACAAGCGCCATGCCGGCCTGGTCGACGTGTCGATCCAGATCCAGGGCGTCTGGGTGCATCCGGACGAATGGCTGGTGGCCGACGAGGACGGCATCGTCGTGATGGCTGTCGCGACGGCTTGAAGCGGTTGCGCCTGGGGGCCACCGGTAGAATCGAGTCCGTTCGGGGTGTAGCGCAGCCTGGTAGCGCAACTGCTTTGGGAGCAGTGGGTCGGACGTTCGAATCGTCTCACCCCGACCATCGTTCCTGCATGAAGCCGCGTGACCAGTTGCCGACGCGTCGTCGCGTGTTGGCCCTTTGCCTGCCGTGGGGGGCGGCG
>DATIFD010000240.1:0-3207 GCA_035455385.1 Burkholderiaceae bacterium | reverse complement strand
CCACGGCAGCGCACTCGCCCAGCGCGCATGGTCGGGTAGCCCGCCGAGCAGCCGGTCTTTCAGCGTGACGCCGAGTCGCGCATGGCGCTGTGCCTGCACCTCGAGCTTCATGCGAGCCATGTCGACGCCGGTGGGGCAGTCGCGCTTGCAGCCCTTGCAGCCGACGCACAGGTCGAGCGCGTCGCACACCGCGTCGCCGGTCAGCGCGTCGGGGCCGAGCTGACCCGACAACGCCAGCCGCAGCGTGTTGGCGCGGCCGCGCGTCAGGTGCTGCTCGTCGCGCGTGATGCGAAAGCTCGGGCACATCGTGCCCGCGTCGAACTTGCGGCAGTGGCCATTGTTGTTGCACATCTCGACCGCCTTGGCCAAGCCGAGCGTGGGGTCGCCGCCGCTGCCCGGCGCGCTGATCGCCTCGGTGACCGGATCGTTGCGCACGTCCCAGGCCGACCAGTCGAACGCCGGCCGGATGGCGATCGTGCGGTAGCCGGGCGGGAACCGGAACAGCGCGGCGTCGTCCATGCGCGGCGGATCGACGATGCGGTTCGGACAGAACAGGCTCTCCGGGTCGAGGTGGTGCTTGATCGCGCGAAAGGCCTCGTCGATCTTGGGGCCGAACTGCCAGCGGATCCACTCGCCGCGGCACAGGCCGTCGCCGTGCTCGCCGCTGTAGGCGCCCTTGAAGCGGCGCACCAGCTGCGCCGCCTCCTCCGCGATGGCTCGCATCCTGGCGGCGCCGCCGGTCGGCCCGGCCTGCCGCATGTCGAGGATCGGCCGCACGTGCAGCGTGCCGACCGATGCGTGCGCGTACCAGGTGCCGCGCGTGCCGTGGCGCGCGAACACCTCGGTCAGCGCCGCGGTGTACTCGGCCAGGTGTTGCAGCGGCACCGCGCAGTCTTCGATGAAGCTCACCGGCTTGCCGTCGCCCTTGAGGCTCATCATGATGTTGAGGCCCGCCTTGCGCACCTCCCACAGCGCCTTCTGCGCGGCCTCGTCGGGCATCTCGACCACGCTGCCGGGCACGCCGAGGTCGCCCATCAGCTCGACCAGCGCGCGCAGCGCGGCGAGCTGCGCCGCGCGGTCGTCGCCGCTGAACTCCACCAGCAGGATCGCCTCGGGCGTGCCGATCAGCGCGCGTTCGATCACCGGCCGGAAGGCTGGGTTGGCGCGCGCGAGCTCGATCATCGTGCGGTCGACCAGCTCCACCGCGGTGGGCTTCAGGGTCACGATGTGCTGCGCGCAGTCCATCGCACGGTGAAAGCTCGCGAAGTTGACGACGCCCAGTGCCTTGGCGCGCGGCAGCGGCTGCAACTGCAGGTCGAGCGCCTCGATGAAGCCGAGCGTGCCCTCGGCGCCGATGAACAGGTGCGCCAGGTTGACCGAGCCGTCGGCGGTGTACGGACGCTCGCTGCGCGGATGGAAGATGTCGAGGTTGTAGCCGCCGACGCGGCGCATCACCTGCGGCCAGTGCGCATCGATGTCGGCGCGGCAGTTCTCGGCGAGCGCCTGCACGAAGCGCGCGGTCTGCGCCGCCCGGCCGGCCAGCGCATCCACCGAGCCGGCGTGCAGCGCTGCGCCGTCGGCCAGGCGCAGGTGCACGCCGCGCACGTTGTGCACCATGTTGCCGTAGGCGATCGAACGCGAGCCGCACGAGTTGTTGCCGGCCATGCCGCCGAGCGTGGCCTGCGCGCCGGTCGACACGTCCACCGGGAACCACAGGCCGTGGCCCTTGAGCTGCGCGTTCAGCTCATCGAGCACCAGGCCCGGCTGTACGCGGGCCATGCCCGCATCGACATCGAGCGCCATCAGGCTGCGCAAGTGCTTGCTGCCGTCGATCACCAGGCAGGCGCCCACGGTCTGCCCGCACTGGCTCGTGCCGGCGCCGCGCGGCAGCACCGGCACCCGCAGCTCACGGGCGATCTGGATCGCATGGCGCACGTCGGCGTCGTCGGTGGGGACGAACACGCCGACCGGCATCACCTGGTAGATCGACGCATCGGTGGCGTAGCGCCCGCGCGAGGCGGCGTCGAACAGCACCTCGCCGCGTGTGTGGGCGCGCAACTGCGCGGCCAGTGCGACGCTGGTGTCGGTGGCGGGTTGCAGGCGGGTGGGATCTTCGAGCTTCATCGACTGTGCCGCGACGCCTTCGACGTCATCGCCAGCGTGCCGGCGCGCATCATCTCGAGCACGACGTCGCGCTTGTGGTTGAGGTGCGTGATCAGCAGCTGGCGCAGGCCGCCGCCGTCGCGGGCGGCCAGCGCGTCGATCATCTGCGAGTGCTCGCGCACGGCGCGTTTCCACTTGCGCTCGTCGAAGTTGGAGCGGAAACGCAGCGCCTGCAGTCGGGCGTTGGTCTGCGCGTAGGTGCGCGCGAGCACCGGGTTCTTGGCCGCGGCGTTGATCGCGGCGTGGATCTGAGCGTTGAGACGGTAGTAGGCACTCAGGTCGCGGCGCGTGAAGGCGGCCAGCATCTCGAAGTGCAAGGCGCGAATCGCCTGCAGCTCGGCGTCGGTGATGCGCTGCGCGGCCAGTTCGCCCGACGAGCCCTCGAGCGCGGCCATCAGCTCGAAGCTGTGCTGTACCTCGGCCTCGTCGAGCGCGATCGCCAGCGCGCCGCGGTGCGGCTTGAGCTCGACCAGGCCTTCGGCGGCCAGCTGCCGGATCGCCTCGCGCAGCGGCGTGCGCGAGACCTGCAGACGCTCGGACAGCTCGCGCTCGTTGAGCTTGGCTCCTGCGGCGATGCGGCCTTCGACCAGCATCGTGCGCAGCTTGCGCGCCACCTGCTCGTGCAGGACGGTGCTGCGGATCGGGATGACGTCGGCCATGAGCGGAGGTAGCCGATTTTGTATGCAAAAGCACCCGTCAACAAGCGGGCTGCGCTGGGGCTATTACCGAGAAGAAAGAGGTGCCTCCGGATTGACAACCCAGTCTTGTATGCAAAAAATGCCGCCTCGTCGTCGTGCGGCCAGGCGCCGCCGTTCAGCCCATGATCGCGCTCGACCACCACCCCAGCGGCCGCCACTTCCTGCAGATCCCGGGTCCGAGCCCGGTGCCCGATCGCATCTTGCGGGCCATGAGCATGCCGACCATCGACCACCGCGGGCCGGAGTTCTCCGCGCTGGGCCTGAAGGTGATCGACGGTCTGAAACACGTGTTCCGCACCCGTCACCCGGTGGCGATCTATCCCGCGTCGGGCACCGGCGCGTGGGA
>DATIFD010000239.1:0-2599 GCA_035455385.1 Burkholderiaceae bacterium | reverse complement strand
GAATGCGTGTTCAAGGCGAGGGTCTGCCCCTCTCGGCTTCGGCCAACGTGTCACGCTCTTCACGTCGTCGCGATTCTTGCCGGCGCCACGCCGTTTCGGCTTAGTTGAGCTGTCCGCTACGCGAACGGTCCGTGGGCGATGAAAATTTCGTCATCAGGGCCTCCGGCGAAACATCGTCAACATTTTCCTGTCAGACGGATCTTTTCGGTGTGGTGATGCTGCGAGCCCGCCAAGCAGGCGGGTTTGTAGCTGTTTCGGGTGGCTGGTGTAGTCACGAGTCAGGCGCTCTGCTCCGTCCGGTGGTCGTGCGATAATCCCGGCATGCCGAGAGAACCGGGCGCGATGCATGTGGTCACGAGCAAGCGGCGGCATGGGGAGCGTGAGTACGAGACGGTGTTGGTGCGGCGCAGCTACCGCGACGGGCAGCGCGTGCGCAAGCAGACGCTGGCCAACCTGTCGCACCTGCCGCCCGAGGCGATCGACGCGGTGCGGCGCGTTCTGCGTGGCGAGTCGCTGATCGCGGCCGGCGAGGCGCTGAAGGTCGAGCGGTCGCTGGCGCACGGGCACGTTGTCGCGGTGCTCGGTGTGCTGCGCGAGCTTGACCTGGAGCGGCTGATCTCGCGCGAGCGCTGCCGGGAGCGCGATCTGTGCGTGGCGATGATCTGCCAGCGGCTGCTGAAGGCGGGATCGAAGCTGTCGGCCACGCGCCGGTTCGCCAAGACGACGCTGGCTGACGAGCTCGAGCTCGCGATGGTGTCTGAGCGTGAGCTGCTTGCGGCGATGGACTGGCTGCTCGCGCGCCAGGACCGGATCGAGCGCGCGTTGGCCAAGCGCCACCTGGCCACCGACGGGTATGTGCTCTATGACCTGTCCTCCAGCTATGTCGAGGGCCGCTGCTGCCCGCTGGCCGCGCGGGGGTATTCGCGCGACGGCAAGCGCGGAAGCCTGCAGATCAACTACGGGCTGATCTGCGCTCCAGACGGGCGGCCGGTCGCGATCGAGGTGCACGCGGGCAACACCGGCGACCCGGCCACCGTGCCGGCCTGCGCGGCCGCGGTGGCGGACCGGTTCGGGATCGAGCGGGCGGTGATCGTCGGTGATCGCGGCATGCTCACCGACACCCAGATCGAGCATCTCCGCGACCGCCGGATCGGGTTCATCAGCGCGCTGCGCGCGCCGCAGATCGCCAAGCTGCGGGTCGGGCCGGACTTCCCGTTGTCGCTGTTTGACGAGTACGCGCTGGCCGAGATCAGCTCGCCCGAGTTCCCGGGCGAGCGGCTGGTCGTGTGCCGCAACCCGGCCGTGGCCGCCGAACGCGCCCGCAAACGCGACGACCTGCTGGCCGCCACCGAACGCGAACTCGACAAGATCGCCGCCAGCGTGACCAACCCACGCGGCCGCCTGCACACAGCGCCCGCGGCCGACATCGGCAAGCGCGCCGGCGCCGTGGTCAACACGTACAAGATGGCCAAGCACTTCACGCTCCAGATCGCCGACCGCCGCTTCGCCTACCAGCGCAAGACGGCGCAGATCGACCAGGAGGCGCTGCTTGACGGCCTCTACGTGATCCGCACCGACCAACCCGCCCGCGACCTGTCCGCGCCGGCCGCGGTGCGCTGCTACAAGCAGCTCAAGGTCGCCGAGCAAGCGTTCCGGCACTTCAAGAGCCCCGAGCTGGAGATCCGCCCGATCTACCACCACCTCGAAACCAGGGTCCGCGCCCACGCCTTCTTGTGCCTGCTGGCCTACTACGTCCAAGACGAACTCAGCCACCGGCTCGCGCCGCTGCTCTACAGCGACCACACGCCCACGGCGGCCGTCAACCCGGTCGAGCCCGCCCGCCCGTCACCCACCGCGGCCGCCAAGACGACCAGCCACCACACCCCCGACGGCCACCAGCTGCACACGCTCACCGACCTGCTCGCCGATCTCGGCACGCTCAATCGCAACCTCGTGCGCATCCCCGCCACCGGCCACAGCTACCACCAACTCACCGAGCCCACCGCGCTCCAAACGCGCGCCTTCGAACTGCTCGGCGTCACGCCCAAGTAGTCAGAACACGCCCGCCCGAAATCGCCGCAAACCGCGCAACTTCAAGAAAAACCGACGGTCAACGGCGAAAAGTCCCGCCTAGCCTACGCGCGTCCCGGGCCCACCCCGCGCGCCGGCCGTATGCCCGCACACGCCCGCGGAAGGAATCCGACGACGGATCCTTCACTTGAGCGTGCGCGCCAATGCGATCCCGAGCGCGGCCGCGCTGGCGGGATTGCACTCGCACGCAGGCGGTGGCCCGGCCTTCCTCGCGCGCCGACATCCGCACACGCGCTTGCCAGAGCAGTCGCGTCGCGCCGGGCACGGCCGTCTGTGCCGAGCCGGCAGTGCTTCGCTTGCCACCGGTCGGTTGAAGCTAGCCGCGGCGGCGCGGCGATCTGCGGATCTTGGAGCGCGCGTCGGCGGGCCGGCGTGAAGCGGCGCTGCGCGTGCATGGGGCAGCGGGCGCCGGGACGGGTGGTGGTGCGGCTCGCCCGGCGGCTGGCCGGTCGAGCGCGCGCGCCGCGGGGCGTGCGCAGCGCGGACTGCGTGCACGGGGTACGGCGCG
>DATIFD010000238.1:0-9217 GCA_035455385.1 Burkholderiaceae bacterium | reverse complement strand
TACGCGCGCGTCGCTTCGAGCGCGGTCGTCTCGCTGATGTCGAGCAGCTCGAACCAGCGCGTCTGCCGCTCGTGGTCGAGACGACGGATCTGTGTGGTCAACGCGGTGCCGTCCCACAGCAGCTGCGTGATGCTGAGCGCGACGCCGTTGTGGTCGAGCGAGCCATTGACCGGCACCCGCGACGTGATGCGGTCATCGGTGCGACCGACACCGGCCTCGGCGTCCACCCGCGGTAGCCAGCCGGCGCGCGCCACGCTGACCGCGTCGAGCGATGCTCGCAGCGCATTGACGCGCGCGGTGACGTCCGGGTTGGTCTCGAGCGCCTTGCGCGCGGCCTTGGCCATCGGATCGTCGGCCTGTGCGAAAGCGCCGAGCGGCAGCGCGCACATCGCAGCCAGCGCGATCGATCGAAGGGTCGGCGTCATGCGGACTTGAGGACTGCGGGCGTGCCAAAGCACCGCGCCCGGCGTCTGTTGCAAACCGGGGAAGTTTAGGTGGTGGCCCCTTCGATCCGCGATGCCACTGAGGCGCCGAACCCGAAGGAAGTCACAACCCGGTAGCAACTTGTCTCACGCTCTCGCCGAGTTCGTGGCGCCCTGCCGACGAGGGCGCTCAAGTCGACGCCGCCCGCGACGAAACCGGAAGAGGACGGTCCTCCAGCCCGTTGCTGGCCTTCAGCCATGCGACACCCACCGCAACCCCTTACGGCGACGTGTCGCTCTTTCGCGCGGCGCGCATGGCTGGCAGCCGTGCTGGCGGTGGTGTCCTTGTCGCCGGCGGCCTGGAACGTCGAGCGCATGTCGCAGGCCGCACAGCGCCTCGGTCCGCCCGCGGTGCAAGGGGTGCGTGCACTGCAGCCGCTGTTGGTCAGCCTCACCGAGGCCGACGACGCGGCGCGCCTGGACGGGGTGAACCGCTTCTTCAACCGTCGCATCCGGTTCCGCGACGACCGCGAGGTGTGGCACGTGGACGACTACTGGGCGAGCCCGCTCGAGACACTGCAGCAGGGCATGGGTGACTGCGAAGACTTCGCGATCGCCAAGTACTTCAGCCTGCTGGCCACCGGCGTGCCGGCATCGCACCTGCGGTTGGTCTACGTGCGGCTGCAAATCGGCGGCGACGGCGGACCGTCGCAGCCGCACATGGTGCTGGCGTACTACGCGAACCCCGAGGCCGAACCGCTGATCCTCGACAACCTGGTGACCGAGATCCGGCCGGCATCGCGCCGGCCCGACCTGACGCCGGTGTTCAGCTTCAACAGCGAAGGTCTCTGGCAGGGCAACGGCGCGCGGCGCATGGGCGACCCGGTCGAGCGGCTGTCGCCGTGGCGTGACGTGCTGCGCAAGGCGAGAGCGGAGGGCTTCCTGTGATTTGTCTTTCTCTTGACGATGGAGGTCGGCCATGTCGCTGATCCGACGAGTGAGTCTGCTGATGGTGCTGGTGGTCGTGCTGGCGCTCGTGGGCGGCGTGTTGACCACGCTGATCGCTGCGCGCGACACGCTGCAGACGCAGCTCAGCCTGAAGAACCGCGACAACGCGCAGTCGCTGGCACTCGCGCTGTCGCAACAGCGCGGCGACGCGGCGTTGATGGAGCTGGTACTGGCGGCGCAGTTCGACACCGGCCACTACCGCAGCATCACGCTCAGCAGCAGCGCTGGGCAGGCGCCGTTCCGTCGCGAGGCCCCCGCGCAGGCGACTGCCGCGCCGCAGTGGTTCACGCACGCGCTGCCGCTGCGGGCCGAGCCCGGCGTTGCGCAGGTGTCCGACGGCTGGCGACCGATCGGCCGGCTCGAGCTGCTCAGCCAGTCGGCCTACGCCAGCGACGCGCTGTGGCGCGCCGGGCTGCGGGCCGCCGAGCTGCTCGCGCTCGTGGGGCTGATCGGCGGCGCGCTGGCCGCGTGGGGTCTGCGGGCGATCCGGCGGCCGCTCGATGCGGCGGCACGACAGGCGCGGGCGCTGCAGGAGGGGCGCTTCGTCACCGTGGCGGATCCCGAAGTGGTCGAGCTGCGTCCGTTGGCGCGCAGCATGAACACGATGGTCGAGCGCGTGAGCGCGATGTTCGATGCGCAGGCCCGGCAGGTCGAGTCGTTGCGCCAGCAGGTGCAGACCGACGCGCTCACCGGTTTGCTGAACCGGCGCCGCTTCATGCTCGAAGCGCAGCAGCGCTTCGAGTCGTCCGCAGGCGACGCGCAGGCGCTGCTGCTGTTGCGCGTGGGCGACCTCGACGGCCTCAACCGCCGTTGCGGACACGCAGCGGTCGACGCGATGCTGCGCGATCTGGCGCACACACTGGCCGGCCACGTCGCGCCGCACGACAGGCCGTTGCTCGGACGCCTCAACGGCTCGGACTTCGCCCTCGTGGTGGCCCGCGTCGATGCGCAGCCGCTGGCCGATGACCTGCTGCGCGTGTTGCGCGGCTGCGTGCACCGGGTCGATGCCCAGGCGTCGCTCGCAGCCGGCGTGGCCGAGGCTGCGCAGGCGGTCGGGCTGCCGGCGGCGATCGCCGCGGCCGACCAGGCGTTGGCGCAGGCCGAGGCACTGGCGCCGTTCGCGGTGGTGCGGCGCCAGTGCGCCGACCACAGCGCGCTGGTCGGCGAGCGCGACTGGCAGCGGCAACTGAGCGAGGCCTTGCAGGAGGGCCGCTCGAGCCTGGCGGAGTACCCGGTGCGCGATGCCAGCGGCACATTGCTGCACCTCGACTGCCCACTGCGCGTGCAGCTGCAGCGCGACGGCGTGTTCGAGCCTGCGTCGAACTGGCTGGCGTTCGCCACCCGCAGCCGCCTCACGACTGCACTCGACTCGCGTGCGACGGCGTTGGCGCTGCAGTCGATCGAGCGCGACGGCGTGGCACGCTGCGTCAATCTCGCCGCGGCGTCGTTGCAGGCCACCGAGTTCGTCGCCGAGATCTCGGCGCTGCTGCAGGCCTATCCGCAGGCTGCGCGGCTGCTGTGGCTCGACATCCCGGAGTTGCTGGCGGCCGCGCATCCGGCGGTGATCCAGGAGGTGTCGCGTCACTGGCGCGGACTCGGGGCACGCATCGGGCTGGAGCACGCTGGCGCTGCGCTGCCCGGCATGGCGCGCCTGACCGAACTCGGACTGGACTACGTGCGCATCGACGCGCGACACCTGGCTGGCATCGGCAACGATGCCGGCGTGTTGCGTCATGCCGAAGGGCTGTTGACGCTGCTGCGCGGCATCGGGCTGGGGGTCTACGCCGAAGGCGTCTCCCACGCGGAGGACCTGCAGGTGCTGTGGGCGCTCGGCTTCGATGGCGCCACCGGGCCGGCGGTGAGCCCGCGTTGAAGTCCCCGTCTGCCGGTCGCGACTCGTCGCGTGGCCGGCCGACGTTCGCGGGCGGCGATCACCCGCCGGGATCGGTGAGCAGCTTGCCGCGCTGCAGCAGGTCTTGAATGATCTGCTGGTCGGTGGTGAACGTGCCGACCAGGTTGATCCCGGTCAGCGTGATCGTCTGGTCTACTGAGCCGGACGAATAACCCGAAGAGAAGGCGCCGCTGGTGCTGATCGAGACCACGGTGTTGCCGCCCGCGGTGCTGAAGTGCAGGTAGTTCGACAGGTTGCCGCTGTTCTCGCCGACCAGCAGGTCGCGCAGGTCGAGCTTGTCGCCGCTGGCGCTGTTGTCGAAGTCGCTGATCGAGTCGGTGGCTGCTGAGCCCGGCGTGCCCTGGTCTCCGAGTTGCCAGCGGAACACATCGGAGCCGGTGCCGCCCGTGAGCGTGTCGTTGCCCTTGCCGCCGATCAGCAGGTCGTTGCCGGCGCCGCCGTTGAGACTGTCGTTACCGCTACCGCCATGCAGGTAGTCGTTGCCGTTGCCGCCGGAAAGCGTGTCGTTGCCGGCGCCGCCGAAGATCATGTCGTTGCCATTGCGGCCGGTGAGCGTGTCGTCGCCGGCCAGTCCTTCCATGTGGGTGCTGGTATTGGCGGAGGTCTGGTTGTCGTTGCCCTGGGTGCCGATCCAGGTGGCGCTGGTCTCGTTCACTGTCACGGCCATTGTGGAGCTGGACGTGGCGGTGTCGCCGTTGGAGGCCTCGGTCGACGTGGCGGTGATCGTCAGGCTCATCGTGCCGGTGTAATCGTCGGCCGGCAGCAGCATCAGGCCCGCGAGCTCGGCCTTCGTGAACGACCAAGTGCCGCTGCCGAGGTCGGTGCCGGCACTGAACGCGGCGCCCGAAGGCAGGCCGGATATCGTGACGGCCAGCGACTCCGAGCCGTCGCTGTCGGCCAGGTTGACCAGCATCGGCAGATCGACCGGCGTGCCGTACACGGTGCTGCCGTTGCGGAACTCGATGTCGGTGATCGCGACGCTCGAATCTTTCTGGTTGTCGCTGCCGTTGACCACGATCCAGCTGATGTCGTACTCGCCGGCGGTCGGCGCGGTGAAGGTGTAGGTGCCACTGCCGTTGACGCTGGCGCCCAGCATCTCGGTGGCGGTGATCAGCTGGCTGGTCTTGGTGCCGTCGGGCGCGGCGACCGTGACGATCACCATGTCGTTGTAGCCCTGGTTAATCTCGCTCAGCAGGTTCTCGGCGTTGGTGAACGACCAGGCGAAGGCCACTGTCATGCCGCTGGCCAGCGAGTAGTGGTAGTTGGTCAAGCCGCCGTCGTTGGCGTTGACGTTGCCCGGGTCGTTGGTGCCGGCGCCCGGATTGGGCGCCGGATCGAACCCGTCCAGCGTGCCGCTGGTCAAGCCGATGGCCGATTCCAGGTTGGCTTGCGAGACGCCGGTCGCTGCGCTGGCGCTGCTGGTGCCTGCGACCCACGCGGTGTAGGCCGACGGTGCGATCAGCTGCGGCGTGTCGGCGACCGCAGTGACGTTGATCGACACCGCGTCGGTATCGGTCAGGGCGCCGCCCGATCCCGTGTTGCCGCCGTCGTTGCTGGTCATCGTCAGCGTCGCCGTGCCGCTGAAGTCGGCGGTCGGCACATAGGTGATGCTGTTGGCGGCGGCCAGTGTCGCGTTGATCTGCGCCATCGTGCCGGTCAGCGTCACCGACGAACTGCCCGAGCCGCTGATGGTGGCCGAACCGCCGCTGACGTTGAGCGTGCCGTTGGTGACCGCGAGCACGACGCTCATCGCGGCGCTGCCGGCGTCGACGTCGCTGATCGACAGGCCGCCGATGACCTTGCTGGTGTCCTCGCTGGTCGTCTGCGCGCCGGGCACGGTGTTGACCGGCGCGTCGTTGACAGCGCCGATGTTCAGCGTCACGGTGTCGGCATCGGTCAGGGTACCGCCCGAGCCGGTGTTGCCGAGGTCGGACGTGGTGACGGTCACCGTCACGCTGCCGTTGGCGTCGGCCGCGGTGGTGTAGCTGACGGCGCTGGCGGCGATGAAGGCGTTGATCGCGCTTTGCGTGCCCGCCAGCAGCAGCGAGCCAGTGCCCGAACCGGAGACCGTGACGCCCGAGCCGCTGGTGGCGGTGAGGGTGCCGGCCGGAACGCTGAGCGTGACGTTCATGGTGCCGGAGCCGGCGTCGACATCGCTGATGCTGATGCCGGTGATCGGCGAGGCGACGTCTTCGGTCACTGCGATCGACGCGGGCACGGTGTTGACCGGTGCGTCGTTGACGGCGACCACGCTGATCGTGCTGGTGGCGACGTTGCTCGACGAGGTGCCGTCGGTGACGCTCACCGTCACCGTGCGCGCCGTGGTGTCGGGGGCGTCGCTGCCACCGGCGGTGAAGGTGATGCCGCTGATCGCGCTCTGGTACTGCGCCAGCGTGGCGCTGCCCGACAGCGTGATCGTGATCTGACTGGCGGTGGTGTTGACGCTGGCCGTGATGCCCGAGGGCAGGCTCGGCAGGTTCAGCACGTCGCCGCTTTGGCGGTTGGTGAGAACGATCGTCGCGCCCGTCAGGCTGGTGCTGTCGGGGTCGGTGACCGAGATGTCGCCGTCGGCGATTGCCACCGCGACGCCTTGCTCGGTGTACGAGGCCGCGTAGTTCGCGCCGGTGGCGCCGCTGGAATTGTTGGCATCGAGGTCGAGCACCGGCGGCGCGTCGTTGTCGACGATGGTGCCGACGCCGGTCGGGTCGACGATCGTCGCGTTGACCGCGCCCGACAGCGTGACGTTGAAGGTCTCGGTGCTCTCGGTGACGGTGTCGTTGATGATCGGCACCGTGATCGTCTGGGTCACGACGCCCGGCGTGAAGGTGAGGGTGCCTGTTGTCGCGGTGTAGTCGCTGCCCGCGGTAGCGGTGCCGCCACCGGTGGCGTAGTTGACGGTGACCGTCTGGCCCGATGCCGCCGACAGCGTGACCGCGAAGGTCGCGGTGCCCGCAGCTTCGTCGACCGTGACGTCGCTGATGGTCAGCGACGGCGTGGGATCGTTGTCGACGATCGTTGTGGTGACGCTGTTGGCCGCTGGGTTGGCCGCGATCGCCTCGAAGCCGCCGCCGCTCACGCTGCCGAGCGAGACGACGATCGTCTCGTCGGGCTCGTCGAGCGTGTCGTTCGTGGTCGGCAGCGTGAAGGTCGCGCTGGTCGAGCCTGCAGGGATCGTGACGCTGACGACACCCGTGTAGTCGGTGCCGCCACCGGTCGCGGTGCCTCCGTAGGCGAGGTTCACGGTCACCGGCGTGACGGCGGCCTGGCCGAGCGTGACGGTGTAGGCCGTCGTGGTCGCGCCTTCGGCCACGCTGGCAGGGCCGCTCAGGCTGACCAGCACGGTGTCGGGCACCGCTTCGTCGACGATCGTCGTCGTGACGCTGTTGGCGCTGCCGCTGACGACCAGGTTCTCGAAGTTGCCGCCGCTGGCCGACGACACGCTGACGATCATCGTCTCGCCGCTGTCGGCGAGCGCGTCGTCGAGGGTGGCGAGGCTGAAGGTCGCACTCGACGAGCCCGCCGGAATGGTGACGCTCGCCACGCCGGTGTAGTCGACCCCGTTGGTCGCGGTGCCGCTGTAAGCGAGGTTGACGGTGACCGCGGTCTGCGCCGCGCTGGTCAGCGACAGCGTGTAGCTGCCGCTGTTGCCCTCGGTGACGGTGGCCGCGCCGGTGAGGCTGAGCGTCGTCGTGTTGACGGTGTCGGTGACGCTGGTTGTCGCCGCCACCGGGCTGATCGCCAGATTCTCGAAGTTGCCGCCCGAGGCACCGCTGATCGTGGTCGAGACGGTGCCGGCGTCGACGTAGACGGTGTCGGCATGCACCGGCACGCTCACCGTGCCCGAGTTGGCGCCGGCGGCGATGTGGATGGTCGCGCCGTTGCTGAGCGTGACGTCGACCGCGGTCTGCGCCAGCTGCGTCAAGGTTGCGGTGTAGACGATGCTGCCGCCCTCGGCCACGCTGGCCGTCGCACCCAGCGACACCGTGGTGGTGTCGATGGTGTCGGTGACGGTTGTCGTCGCCGCAGCGGGGTTGATCGCCAGCTGCTCGAAGTTGCCACCGGACGCGTTGCTGATGGTGGCCGACACGGTGCCGCCGTCGGCGTACACGCTGTCGGCGTGCACGGGCACGCTCGTGGTGCCCGAACTGCTGCCGGCGGCGATCGCGATCGTTGCGCCGTTGCTCAGCGTGACTGTGACAGCGGTTTCGGCCACGTGCGTCAGCGACGCCGTGTAGACGATGCTGCCGCCCTCGGCCACGCTCGGCGTGGCCGTCAGGCTGACCGTCGTGGTGTCGATGGTGTCCGTAATCGCCGTCGTCGCGGCGGCCGGGTTGATGGCCAGCGCTTCGAAGTTGCCGCCAGTGGCCGCGCTGATGGTGGCCGACACGTTGCCTGCGTCCAGGTAGACGTCGTCGCTGGGCGCGGGCACGCTCACCGTGCCGGCGCTGCTGCCGGCGGCGATCGTGATGCTGGCGCCGTTGGACAGCGTCACCGTCACCGGCGTCTGCGCGGCGCTGGTGAGCGACGCGGTGTAGACGACGAAACCGCCCTCGACCACGCTGGGTGTGGCGGTCAGGGACACGGTCGTCGTGTCGACGGTGTCGGTGACCGCTGTGGTGGCCGCGGCCGGGTTGATCGCCAGTGCCTCGAAGTTGCCGCCGGTGGCGCTGCTGATCGTCGTCGACACGCTGCCGGCGTCGACATACACCGTGTCGGCGTGCACCGGCACGCTCGCGGTGCCGGAGCTGTTGCCGGCGACGATCGTGATGACCGCGCCGTTGGACAACGTCACCGTCACCGGCGTCAACGCAACGCTCGTCAGCGAGGCGGTGTAGACGATGGTGCCGCCCTCCGCGACGCTGGCGCTCGCGCTCAACGACACCGTCGTGTTGTCGATCGTGTCGGTGATCGTCGTGGTCGCGGCCACCGGACTGACGGTCAGCGCCTCGAAGTTGCCACCCGACGCATTGACGATGATCGCCGACACGCTGCCGGCGTCGCGGTACACGTCGTCGCCCGGCGCCGCCACGTTGGCCGTGCCCGAACTGGTGCCGGCCGCGATGACGATGCTCGCGCCGTTGGACAGCAGCACCGTCACCGGCGTTTGCGCGACACCGGTCAGTGACGCGGTGTAGATGATGGTGCCGCCCTCGGCCACGCTCGGCGTGGCGGTCAGGCTGACCGTCGTGGTGTCGATAGTGTCGGTGATCGCGGTCGTCGCCGCGGCCGGGTTGATCGCCAGTGCCTCGAAGTTGCCGCCGGTGGCCGAGCTGATCGTGGCCGATACGCTGCCGGCGTCGAGATAGACGTCGTCGCCCGGCGCGGCCACGGTGGCGCTGCCGGCACTGGCACCGGCGGCAATCGTGATCGTCGCGCCGTTGCTCAGTGTCACCGTCACCGGCGACTGCGCCGGGTTGTCCAGCGAGGCCGTATAGACGATGTTGCCGCCCTCGGCGACCGACGCGCTGGCGGTCAGCGACACCGTCGTGGTCTGGATCGTGTCGGTGATCGCCGTCGTCGCCGCGGCAGGATTGATCGCCAGCGCTTCGAAGCCACCGCCGGTGGCGGTGCTGATCGTCGCCGACACGGTGCCGGCGTCGGCGTACACGTCGTCGCCCGGGGCCGCGACGCTTGTTTGCCCCGAGCTGGCGCCCGCGCCGATGGTGATCGTGGCGCCGTTGGACAGCGTGACCGTCACCGGTGTCAGCGCCGTCGCCGTGAGCGTGGCGGTGTAGACGATCGAGCCGCCTTCGGCAACGGCCGGCGTGGCCGACAGCGATACCGTCGTGGTGTCGATGGTGTCCGTGACGGTCGTGATGGCCGCGGCAGGATCGATCGCCAACGCCTCGAAGTTGCCGCCGGTGGCGCTGCTGAT
>DATIFD010000237.1:0-2679 GCA_035455385.1 Burkholderiaceae bacterium | reverse complement strand
AAGCCGGTGCGGCGCAGCGCGCCGGGCAGCTGCTCGGCCTGGTGTTCAACGCCGGCGCCTACACGCACACGTCGATCGCGCTGGCCGATGCCGTCAAGGGCAGCGGCCTGACGACGATCGAGCTGCACATCTCGAACGTGCACGCGCGCGAGGCATTCCGCCACCACTCGTACCTGTCGGGCGTGGCCGCCGGCATCGTGGTGGGCTTCGGCATCGACGGCTATGCACTGGCGATCGAAGGCCTGGTGCGCCGCAACAGCTCGCGTCCGTAGCCGCATGATGCCGGTTGGGGATTGCGCGTGCGCGCGGTCGACGTATCCTCGGAGCCTTGTCGACCGGGAGGGGGCAAGGAGTCCCTGACGATGGTGAGCCGCCACGACACCACCCCCGCGCCCGCGCCGCCCGAGCCGCCGCTGCGCGGCAAGGTGGTCTACATCGAGGACGACGAGACCAACGTGCTGCTCGTGCAGGCGATGCTGGCGAGCCATCCGGGCGTCGAACTGCTGCACGCAGCCACCGGGCGCGAAGGCGTGCAGCTGGTGCGCCGCGAGAAGCCCGACTTCGTGCTGCTCGACATGAATCTGCCCGACATCTCGGGGCTCGAGGTGGTGCGGGAGCTGAACATCGAGATCACGTCGCGCGGACTCAAGCTGAACATCCTGACCGGCCACGCGCTGTCGATGGACATCATCAAGGCGATGAGCCTGGGCGCCTACGAGTACTGGCTCAAGCCGCTGAGCCGCCAGGTGTTCGACGACGGCCTGCGCCGTGCGCTCACCGGCCGACGCCCCGACCCGGCGCATCGCATCCCGGTGCGCTGAGCCTGCCCGCGGGGCTTGGCGCGGGCCATCGCACAATGGCCGCGGTGGAGGGGTCGCTCGTTTCGTTGTTCCTGCAGTCGCTGCTGATCGGGCTGTCGATCGCCGCGCCGGTCGGGCCGATCGGCCTGCTGACGATCCAGCGCACGCTGCAATGGGGCCGGGTCGCCGGGCTGGCCACCGGCCTCGGCGCGGCGGCGGCAGACGCCGTCTACGGCGCGATCGGCGCCTACGGCGTCAGCACGCTGATCGATGCGCTGACGGCGGCGCGGCTGCCGCTGGCGGTGGGCGGCGGCATCTTCCTGCTCTGGCTGGCCTGGTCGATCCTGCGCGCGCCGGTGGCGCAAGAAGCGGTGCAGGTCAACGGCGGCTCGGCCGACGCCGGGCCGTCCCAAGGCGGCCGATCCCCCGCGCGCGGACGCGAGCGCAGCGAGCCAGGGGGCCAACGCAACGAGCTGTTGCGCTGCTTCGCCGGTACGTTCGTGCTGACGCTGAGCAACCCGGCGACGATCCTGTCGTTCATCGCGGTGTTCGGCGCGATGGCCGGGCGCACGTGGGTGACATCGCCGCTGGTGATGATCGCCGGCGTGCTGATCGGCTCGGCACTGTGGTGGTTGCTGCTGAGCGCGGTGGTGGGATGGCTGCGCGAGCGGTTCGACGCCCACTGGCGGCGCCGGGTCAACGCGCTGTCGGCGCTGGTGCTGGCCGGCTTCGCGCTGTGGCAGTTCTCGGCACTGTTGCCAGCGTGACGCCGCGCGGGCCGTAGCGCGCCAGCACGCGGTAGCCGTCGACCGGGTCGGAATCCACCAGCACGTAGCCGTGGACACGCCAGCGCAGCGGCGCGGCCGGCGGCGGCAGCACGGCGCCATCGGCGCGGCGTGCCAGCGTGACGTGCGGGCGGAAGGCGCGCCGCTCGACCGGCAGCCCGAGGTCGGTCAGTGCGCCGGCCAGCGCCGCGTGCAGCGCCTGCAGTGGCTCGGGCGCGCTGCGGGCCGGCACGACGACGAGACCGTGCCGCCACAGCTGGGCCGTTTCCAGTTCGAGCTCGATGCGCGGGCACGGCTGCTGCAGTGCCGGCAGCAGCCTTGGCCAGAGCACGCGCGGCACCGCGCCGATGAAGTGCAGCGTCAGGTGCAGCCGATCGTCGGCCACCACGCTCGCGCGCCGCGGCCACGCGATCGCGTCGCGCCGTTCGCGCAACGCCGTGCGCACCGCCGGCGTCGGCCACAGCGCGATGAACAGGCGTGGCTCGCGCGCCGGGGCGCTTGACGCGAGCGCGGGCGACACGCGCAAGCCCCGATGTCAGCGCGCGGCCGCGAGCATCGCGGCCACCCGCTCGGCGATCGCCAGCGACGAGGTCAGACCGGGCGACTCGATGCCGAACAGGTTCACCAGCCCCGGCACGCCGTGCTCGGCGGGGCCGTCGATGCGAAAGTCCTGTGCCGGCTCGCCCGGGCCGCGAATCTTCGGCCGCACGCCGACGTAGCCCGGCTGCAGCGCGCCGTCGGGCAGGCCGGGCCAATAGCGTCGCACTTCGTCGTAGAACTGCTCGGCCTCGTGCGCGTCGACCCGGTAGTCGAGCCCGTCGACCCAATGGAAGCTGGGACCGAACTTGGCCTGGCCGCCGAGGTCGAGCGTCAGGTGCACGCCGAGGTGGCTGGACTCGCCGGGTGCCGGGTACACCAGGCGCGAGAACGGCGAGCGGCCGCTCAGGGTGAAGTAGTTGCCCTTGGCGAAGTAGCGCGGCGGCACGTGCTCGCTCGCCAGGCCTTGCGTGGCCGCGGCCAGCACCGGCGCACCGTGGCCGGCGCTGTTGATCACGCAGTCGGCCAGCAGCGTGGTGGCGCTGTCGCCGCCGACT
>DATIFD010000236.1:0-6306 GCA_035455385.1 Burkholderiaceae bacterium | reverse complement strand
GTCACCGGGGCGGTCAGCGCCGCGCGCATCGGCGGCGGCTGGCTGGTGGATCACTTGGCGGCCGCGCGCGTGGGCGTGGGCGCGCATGCGTGCTCGCTCGCGGGCGCCGTGCTGCTGATGCTCGAGCCCACGCCGCTGAGCGCCGCCTTCGCGCTGGGCCTCATCGGCATCGGCTACGGCATCGTCTCGGGCCTCGCCGCCGGCGCCATCGCGCAGTACTGGCACAAGAACCAGTTCGGTCACGTCGCAGGGCGGCTCTACATCGCGTGGTGCGCGGTGGGGTTGCCGGTGCTGGCGGGGGCGTTGTTCGATCGCACGGGGAGCTATGCCTCCACGGTGTGGGTGGCGGCGGGGATCAATGTGCTGGGGATGATCGTGGCGGGGAGGTTGCCGGGGCGGTGAGTCGGGTGACACGGCGCATCACGGGCGCTAGACTGCCCGCTATGAACGCACGAGTCGATCAACTGCTGGCCGAAGCGTTGGGCTTGCCGGCCGACGAGCGCTCTGCGCTGGTGGTGGCGTTGCTCGACAGCATCGAAGGTAGTGCCGACGCGTCCGTCTCGGAGGCCTGGCGCGCTGAGATTCGGCAGCGCAGGCAGGCGCTTGCGGCTGGGGCCGTCAAGGCTGTACCGTGGCCCGAGGCCAAGGCACGGCTGGGAGCGTTGTGACGCGGTTCTAGGTGGAGATCCTGCCTCAGGCGGAGGCGGAGATCCGAGAAGCGTTTCTCTGGTACTTCGAGCGCAGCCCGTTGGCGGCGGACGCGTTTCGCACCGAAGTGTTCGATGCCATCGATGGGCTGGCACTGTCAGCCGACACCTGGCCTGCCGATGAGGACAGCGTTCGGCGCCATGTGCTGAGCCATTTTCCCTACACCGTGCACTACGAGGTCGCACGCTGGCCGTCGTGCTGGCCGTGGCCCACCAGCGGCGCAAGCCAGGGTATTGGCGCAATCGTTGAACGGATCATGTCGCGCAAGAAGCACAACCAGTTGACTGTGTCGGGCGAGCTCGCGGGCGGCGTGGGCGCGCCGGGCGTCGACGGCGCCGGCGATCGAGCAAGAGCAGGCGCAGGGCCGGTCAGCGCGGTTGCAGCGCGCTGTCGCGCAGCACGTTGTTCGTCGGCGCAGTCTTGGCCACCTCGTTGAACACTTTCAGCGCGTCGTCGCCGAGGCCGGCCTTGAGATCCTTCAGCACCGCGATCGAGACCTCCTTGGTCTGCTGGCTGGGCATCACCGGCAGCGTCCGCACCTTGTTCAGGTCGGTGCGTGCCTGCACGAGGTCGCCGCTTGCGAAGGCCAGCTTGGCCGCCTCGACGTGCGCCTCGAGTTCGGTGGCGCCGAAGGTGCCATCCTGCATGCCGGCCACGACCTCGGCGCGGCGGTAGGCCTGGAAGACCTTCATCGGGTCGGACTTCTCCGTCTTGGCGACCTTGTTGGCTTCGTTCATCGCCCACTCGCGGAAGCTCTCCTTGCTCTTCGGGTGGCCGCTCATGTAGTGCTGGTACTGCTCGTACAGCGGCTTGGTCATCCGGTGGTGATCGGCGTGCACCTCTTCGTGCGCGAGCGTGGCGCAGGCGTTGGCCGGTCGGTCGAACGCCGCCGGGCCGAGCTGCACCCACGGCGGCTTGGCCGGGTCGAAGCCCGCGGTCTTGCCCTCGGCGTCGAAGTCGCGCGTCAGGTTGATGTTGACCTTCGTGCGCGACGGCTCGTCGTTGCCGGTGACGATGTGGATCTCGTCGCGCGGCACGCCCAGCGCGTACGACGCGAAGTCCTTCCACTTCTCGGGGTCGTTCTTCTCCATCGCCTTCTTGCGCAGATCCTCGTAGACCGCCGGATCGACCCTGCCGACCTGGATTGCGCCGATCACGTCGCCTTTGCCGCCTGCCACGCTCTTGCCGACCTGGCTGGTCTCCACGGCGTGCCAGCGCCTGTCCTTGCCTTGCACGACCATCGCCTTGTCCGAGCCCATCGCGCGCGCCCAGGCGAGCGCATGGTTGCGCGTGTCGTAGCCCTTGGCGTCGCCGAACGAGCGCTGGATCACCACGCCCTTCTGACCGGGCAGTTCGGTGCCGACCAGGGGGTCGGTCTTCTTCACCGCGGTGCCGCCGCCATGGCCGCCGTTGCCCGCGTACAGGCGCTGCATCGGCGCCGTCCCGAGCAGTTCGACCAGCTTGGCCAGCGGATCGCCGGTCCGGACCGCGGCTGCGCCGGGCGCCTCGGCGCGTTGTGCGGCCGTGTTGTCGGCCGCATGGGCGGTCGCGGCAAACTCGGTGGGCGCCACCGCGCCACCGGACAGGGGTCTGATCATCGAAGTCGCTCCAACATCGCAGCGCGATGCAAACGGCCACGCGCAACGCGGCTCGTGCTCGCCATGGGTGCTCGGTTGCAGCGGCGCGGTGATCGGTTCAATCGGCGCGCACCGCCAGCGTCGACGACGATGCCGGCAAGCACGGTGAGCAACGCTACAACCGAACCCCACGCTGCTGAGCGCCGCCTTCGATCAATGCGCTGGGCACGAAGCAGATGCCACCGGCGGCAGTGCCACGCACCAGCGCTCGATCGCCTGCCGCACCTCGTCGGGCCGCTCGGTCAGCGGCCAGTGCTGGCAGTCGATCGTCTGCACCGTGACGTTGGGGCCTGCGAGCGCGGCGCGCATCGCGGCCGCGTCGGCGAACGTGGCGCCGGTCGACAGCAGCGCCAGCACCGGCACGCCGAGCGTGCGCGGCAGCGGCGCGGGGGCGAACATCTCGGCCAGGTCCTGCAGATAGACCGCCAGCGGCACGTGCTTCAGGTCGGCGCGCATGGAGCTGTACTGCGCGATGAAGGCACGCTCGGCCTCGGGCGAGCCCAGCGCGCGGCGCGCGGCCGAGTCGAGCGCGCGCAGGTCCAGCGGCGGCAAGGCGCCGCGGTGCAGGCCGATCGCGTTGAGCGCGCGCACCAGACGCGCCGCCAGCCGCAGCAACGGCACGGCCTGCGCCAGCCAAAGCCGGCGCCCGTGCAGCGCACTGCGGAACACGGGGTCGATCAGCACCAGGGCCGCGCAGCGCTGCGGATGCCGCTGCGCGAAGTGCAGAGCCACCTGCGCACCGAGGCTGTGGCCGACGACGATCGCGGCCCGCGCGCCCTCGGCGTCGAGCACCGCGGCCAGGTCGTCGCACCAGAGGTCGATGCCGATACGCCGGCGCGTCATCGCGTCGCCGTGGCCGCGCAGGTCGACGCGGATCAACGCGTGGTGCGCCGCGAGCGCGGTGCGTTCGACGAACTCGGCAAAGCGGCTGCCGTTGCTGGCCAGGCCGTGGATCAGCAACAGCGGCGCGCCCTCCGGTGTACCGGGGGCGCGCACACGGTACGCGGCGCTCGCGCCGTCGGGCCGAGTCAGCCGGATGGACCTGTCGTTCACCGGGCCAGTATCGTCGCGAGCGCCTCGCGTTGTCGTCGCGCCATTGCAGGTCACAGCAGGAGCACCCGTCAGCGGCACGGCCGTGAAGATGGCCCGACCGCAGCGATCGCGCGGCTGCTATCGGCGCACGCGGGCCGGTACGATGCGCCGATGCCCATCGTGGTCTTCTGGATCGAAAGCGCCGGCGTTGCATCCAGCCCGCTTTGCCGCCTTCTTCACGGGCTTTCGGCACTGGCCGACGGAAAGCGCGCCGAGCTGTGGCGCACCACCAGATTGGCCAGGGCGAGCAGCAGGATCGCGGCCGGCACCACCAGCAGGCCCCACTCGAGCCGATGGTGGGCGGCGATGTCGCCCACCAGCAGGCGCGTCAGCGCAGTGATCCCCACGTAGACCAGGAAGCGCACCGGCATGTGGTTGGTCTTGAAATAGATGCCCACCATGGCGCCGAGCTCGAGGTAGATGAACAGCAGCAGGATGTCCTCGATCGACGCGTGACCTCTGGCGGTCATGTCGACGAAGGCGAATGCCCCCGACCAGACGATGGTGCCGCCGATCGCAAAGAGGGCAAGGTAGTGGAAGCCATCCACCAGCAGACCGCCGAGGCGGTCGATCTTCTTGTTCATGGCCGGGCTCCTCGTGCGGTGCCGCATCGTAACGAACGAAAGGTCGAGCGCCAGACGTGGCTGACAGCTTCCGCCAGAATCTGCCGTGGTGCGGCTGCCGTCGTAGATGAACTTCCTCTGGCCCCAGAACCTGTGGCTGCTGCTGGCGCTGCCGCTGCTGCCGGCGCTGTACTTGTGGCTGCTGCGCAGGCCGGGCAAGGCCGCGCTGCGGATGAGCAGCGTGAGCATCGCCCGCCGGGCCTCGGGTCCCCAGTGGCGGCGGCACGTTCCGCCGGCGCTCTTCGGGTTGGCGCTGGCGGTCTTGCTGGTGAGCCTCGCGCGTCCGTCGGCGCGGGTGACGCTGCCGTGGTCGACCTCCACGATCATGCTCGCGATCGACGTGTCCCTGAGCATGCGCGTGCGGGACGTCAAGCCCACTCGCATGGTGGCCGCGCAGGAGGCGGCCAGAGCGTTCCTGCAGGAAGTGCCCCGCAACATCCTCGTGGGCATCGTCACCTTCGCCGGCAGCGCCCAGGTGGCCCAGCAGGCGACGCTCGACCGCCCGTCGCTCATCGATGCGATCGACCGCATCCAGATGCAGTACGGCACCGCCATCGGCAGCGCCATCGTGCTGTGCCTGGCCGAGCTGTTTCCCGACCACGGGATCGATCTGGGCGAGATGACCTTCGGCCCATCGTCACGCCGCAAGACGGCGAGCTGGGAGGAGCGGGCGAGGGCGCAACCGAAGCCCTTCACGCCGGTGGCGCCGGGGTCCTACGACTCCGCCGCGATCATCCTGTTGAGCGACGGCCGCCGCACCACCGGTGTCGACACGTTGCAGGCCGCGAAGATGGCCGCCGATCGGGGCGTGCGCATCCACGTCGTGGGGCTGGGCACCCCCGACGGCCACCTTGCCGAGGGCGAGGGCATGGCCATCTACCTGCAGCTCGACGAACCGACGCTGCGCGAAGTGGCGCGCATGACCGGCGGCGAGTACCACCACGCCGGCACCGCCGAAGACTTGCGCAGCGTCTACCAGACGCTCGGCTCGCGCCTGCAGACCCAGACGCGGAACACCGAGCTGACCGGCCTGCTGGCCATGGCTGCGGCGATCCTGTTGGCGGCAGGGTCGGCGCTGTCGGTGCTGTGGTTCGGGCGCGTTGCGTAGGCCCTGGCGGAGCGGCAGCGGCGTGTGACTACGGCCCGATTGGCCGGCCTGGCACCTTCACCCGAAACCGGTACACCGCGCCCTGGCACGTCGCGTAGACCGACTTCAGGTCGTCGTCGCCGAACGTGAAGTTCGCCGGTACCTCGGGCGTGCGGACGACGCCGAGGCAGCGCGCTGTCCTGTCGAAGACGTGCAGTCCGCCAGGGCCACAGCACCAGAGGTTCTCGGCGCTGTCGATCTTCATGCCGTCGGGCGCCCCGGCGCCGACGCCCCGCGTTTCGGCCCAGATGCGGCCGTTGGCGAGGCGGCCGTCCGGCAGCACGTCGAACATGCGGATGTGCATCCGCTCGGTGTCGTTGACGAACAGGCGGCGCTCATCGGCCGAGAAGCACAGGCCGTTCGGCTGGCCGAAGTCGTCGGCGAGCAGCGTCAGGTTGCGGCCGTCGCCATCGACGCGATACACGCCGCGAAACCTGAGCTGCGGTTTGCGCGCCACGCCGTAGTACTCCATCCGTCCGTAGGTGGGATCGCTGAAGTAGATCGCGCCGTCGGTCTTGACGACGATGTCGTTCGGGCTGTTGAGCTCCTTGCCTTCGAAGGCGCTCGCGACCACCGTCACCGTGCCGTCGGCCTCCAGGCGTGTCACGCGGCTCGTCGCATGCTCGCAGCACAGCACGCGGCCCTGCCGGTCGAACGTGAGGCCATTGGACATGTTGCTCGGCCGGCGGAAGTCGTGCGTGCCCCCGCCGGTCCAGGCGGAGATCACGTCGCCGGGAATGTCGCTGAACAGCAGCCGGCGGTTGCGCGCGTCCCACAGCGGCCCCTCGGTGAACAGGAACCCGCTCGCGATCGCCTCGAAGCCCACGGCCGCGTCGACGATGGCGAGCAACGCCGAGTCCCGCACTTCGAGGCTGGCGTGGACGCCGGTCACGATTTGCCTGTCTTCTTCAATGCGGCAACCGTCGTGCCGCCGATGTACCAGTCTTCGGCGGTGACGTCCTCGAAGACGACCCAGATCGCCTCTTTGGGGAGCTGCGCGACCTCGCTGATCGCCGCCGTCACGCGGCGCGACATCTCGTCTTTGCGCTCCTGCGAGTGGCCTTTGAGGATCCGGATGTTCACGAATGGCATGCTGTCT
>DATIFD010000235.1:0-3506 GCA_035455385.1 Burkholderiaceae bacterium | reverse complement strand
CGACAGCATGTTGCCCTTCAGGTCGGTGTAGTAGCCGACCACGGTCGGCAGATAGGCCTTGGGATCGAACGGCTCGTTGGCGTTGGCCATCACTGTGGCCACCGGCACGATCGCGCCCTTGGCGGCCATCATCGTCGCGGTGCCGACCTCGAACACCTGCAGCAGGTGCGGCGCATTGCCGGCACGAAATGCCGCGATCGCCGCGGTCATCGACTCGGGGTATTGGCCCTTGTACGTGGCGACGACCTTGTAGTCCTTCTGGCTCGCGTTGAACTTGTCGACCAGCCCGTTGAGGGCCTCGCCGAGGGCGCCGCCCATCGAATGCCACCACTGGATCTCGGTCTGTGCATGGGCCGGCCACGCGGCTGCCAGGCTGGTGAGGGCTGCGGCTGTCAGTTGGAGAAGTCTGCGGCTCATGAATGCTCCGTTGCGGTCTGGTTCGGTGGAAACCGACGATCGTCGGCCCGACTGATGACAGCCCTGTTTCTGTCATGGCTGCCGCGGCAGCGGCAAGGGGGATAACCCGCCGCACCTGCCGCACGCCGGGCTCGCGTGCCCGACGCGTTGTTGCGCTGCGGTAACATCACATTCCGATGGGCCGCGACGGGCGTCGCCTGGGTCTGATCGTCAGATGAGGCTGCAGAGGGCTCGATGAACGCACCGCTATCGCTGCCGCCGCTGGCCGCGGCGCAGGCTGACGCCGCCGACGCGCCGCGGTTGCGCGAGATCCCCTACAACTACACGTCGTACGCCGATCGCGAGATCGTGATCCGGCTGTTGGGCGAGCGTGCGTGGGAGGTGCTGTCGCGGCTGCGCAGCGAGCGCCGCACCGGACGCTCGGCGCGCATGCTGTACGAGGTGCTGGGCGACATCTGGGTCGTGCAGCGCAACCCGTACCTCGAAGACGACCTGCTCGACAACCCGAAGCGTCGGCGGGCGCTGATCGATGCGCTGTCGCACCGGCTGGCCGAGGTCGAGAAGCGGCGCACGCCGGCCGAAGACCCCGAGCGCGACGCCGCGGTGGGCGAGCTGCTGAAGGGGGCGCAGCAGGCGGTGCGCGCGTTCGCCGGCCACTTCTCGGCGGTGTGGGACCTGCGGCAGCGCACGCGCCGCGTGCTGGCGCGCTGCACCGAACGCCAGAACATCAAGTTCGACGGGTTGTCGCGCGTGTCGCACGTGACCGATGCCACCGACTGGCGCGTGGAATATCCGTTCGTCGTGCTGACGCCCGACAGCGAAGACGAGATCGCGGCCGTCGTCAGAGGCTGTATCGAGCTCGGGCTGACGATCGTGCCGCGTGGCGGTGGCACCGGCTACACCGGCGGCGCGATCCCGCTGACCTGGAAGAGCGCGGTCATCAACACCGAGAAGCTCGAGGCCATGGGCGGTGTCGAGCTGGTGTCGTTGCCCGGCGTCGACCAACCGGTGCCGACCATCCGCACCGAGGCTGGCGTGGTGACGCAGCGCGTGGCCGATGCCGCCGAGGCCGCCGGCTACGTGTTCGCGGTCGACCCGACGTCGGCCGAGGCGAGCTGCATCGGCGGCAACATCGCGATGAACGCCGGCGGCAAGAAGGCGGTGCTGTGGGGCACCGCGCTCGACAACCTTGCGAGCTGGCGCATGGTCACGCCGCAGGGGCGCTGGCTCGAGGTCGAGCGGCTGAATCACAACCTCGGCAAGATCCACGACGCCGAGACCGCGAGCTACGAGCTGCGCTGGTTCGACGAGTCGGGCCGCACCGTCGAGCGCCGCGAGCGGCTCGACATCCCGGGTGCGCGGTTTCGCAAAGAGGGCCTGGGCAAGGACGTCACCGACAAGTTCCTGGCCGGCCTGCCCGGTGTGCAGAAAGAGGGCTGCGACGGATTGATCACGTCGGCGCGCTGGGTGCTGCACCGCATGCCGCCGCACATCCGCACGGTGTGCCTGGAGTTCTTCGGCAACCCGCGCGAGGCGGTGCCGTCGATCGTCGAGATCAAGGACTTCATGTTCGCGCAGCAGCGCCTCGGCGGCGTGGCCGCGGAAGACCGGGGCCCCCGTCCCGTCCTGCTCGCCGGCCTGGAACACCTCGACGACCGCTACCTGAAGGCAGTGGACTACACCACCAAGAGCAAGCGCGGCGGCCGCGGCGGTGCGCTGCCGAAGATGGTGCTGCTCGGCGACATCGTCGGCGACGACGAGGACGCGGTCGCTCGCGCGGCCAGCGAGGTGGTGCGCATCGCCAACAGCCGCTCCGGAGAGGGCTTCATCGCGGTCGGAGCCGACGCGCGCCGCAAGTTCTGGCTCGACCGCAAGCGCACCGCGGCCATCGCGCGCCACACCAACGCTTTCAAGATCAACGAGGACGTGGTGATTCCGCTCGATCGCATGGGCGAATACACGATGGGCATCGAGCGCATCAACATCGAACTCAGCCTGCGCAACAAGCTCGAGTTGCTCGATCGGCTGGAGCGCTGGTTCGCCGCCGGGTCGCTGCCGCTGGGCCGCAGCGACGACGCGCGCGAGATCCCGAGCGCGGAGCTGCTCGACGATCGCGTGCAGCAGGCGCTGCAACTGCTGCGCGAGGTGCGTCTGCTCTGGCAAGGATGGCTCGACACCCTCGACCGCGCACCGGCGGCCGGCGAGCGCAGCATGTTCGAACAGCTGCAGGACCACTCGCTGCGCGCGTCGTGGAAGACGCAGGTGCTGGCGCCGCTGCGCGAGCTGTTCGCCGGCGGTGCGTTCGCGCCGATCATCGAGCAGTGCCTGCGCATTCACAAGGAGGTGCTGCACGGCCGCCTGTGGGTGGCGCTGCACATGCACGCCGGCGACGGCAACGTGCACACCAACATCCCGGTCAACAGCGACGACTATGCGATGCTGACCACCGCGCACCAGGTGGTGGCCCGGGTGATGGCGCTGGCGCGCAGCCTCGACGGCGTGATCTCCGGCGAGCACGGCATCGGCATTACCAAGCTGGAGTTCCTCAGCGACGACGAACTGCGCGACTTCGCCGGCTACAAGGCCCGCGTCGACCCCGAGGGCCGCTTCAACAAGGGCAAGCTGCTGCGCGGCGCATCGCTCGCCTCGCTCGGGGGCGACGTGCGCTCGGCCGACCTGGCGCACGCCTACACGCCGAGCTTCGGCCTGATGGGGCACGAGTCGCTGATCATGCAGCAGAGCGACATCGGCGCGATCAGCGATTCGATCAAGGACTGCCTGCGTTGCGGCAAGTGCAAGCCGGTGTGCGCCACCCACGTGCCGCGGGCCAACCTGCTGTACAGCCCGCGCAACAAGATCCTGGCCACGTCGCTGCTGATCGAGGCATTCCTGTACGAGGAGCAGACGCGCCGTGGCATCAGCCTGCGGCACTGGGAGGAGTTCGAGGACGTCGGCGACCACTGCACCGTGTGCCACAAGTGCCTGTCGCCGTGCCCGGTCGACATCGACTTCGGCGACGTCACCATGGCGATGCGCAACCTACTGCGCAAAATGGGCAAGAAGAGCTGGCGGCCCGGCAACGCCGCGGC
>DATIFD010000234.1:0-4670 GCA_035455385.1 Burkholderiaceae bacterium | reverse complement strand
GAACTCGGCGCCCGGTGCGAGCGCATGGTCGACGTAGATGCGCGGCGCGGACATCGCACAAGTGTCCCATGCAGGAACCTGCGCCGCTCGGCCGCTACGGGGGTGGGCCAGCCTCGCGCAGCTCTCGCCGCAGCACCTTGCCCACCGGCGTCTTGGGTAGATCGTTGCGGAACTCCACCACCTTCGGCCGCTTGTAGCCCGTGAGGTTGGCCTCGCAGAAGGCCCTCACGTCGGCCTCGCTGAGCGCAGGATCACGCTTGACGATCACCACCTTCACCGCCTCGCCGGCCTTGGGGTCGGCAATGCCGACGGCCGCGGCCTCGAGCACGCCGGGCATCTGCGTCAGCACGTCCTCGATCTCGTTGGGATAGACGTTGAAGCCGCTGACCAGGATCATGTCCTTCTTGCGGTCGACGATCCTGAAGTAGCCGCGCTCGTCGACCACCCCGATGTCGCCGGTGCGGAAGAAGCCTTCGGCAGTCATCACCTTGGCCGTTTCCTCGGGGCGTTGCCAGTAGCCTGCCATCACCTGCGGTCCGCGGATCGCGATCTCGCCCGGCGTGCCCATCGGCACCTCGCGTCCGTTGTCGTCGAGCAGCGCGAGCTCGGTGTTGGGCAGCGGCAGCCCGATGTTGCCCGAGTACGCGGTGGAGTCCACGGGATTGCAGGTCGCCGACGGGCTGGTCTCCGACAGGCCGTAGCCCTCGCAGATCGGGCAGCCGGTCTTCTCGAGCCAAAGCCGCGCGGTGGCCTGCTGCACCGCCATGCCGCCACCGACCGAGATCTTGAGCGAGCTCCAGTCGACCTTGTCGAAGTCCGCATGGTTGGCCAGCGCCATGAACAGCGTGTTGACCGCCGGAAAGCTGTGGAACTTGTGCTTCGACAGCTCCTGCAGCACCGCCGGGATGTCGCGCGGGTTGGGGATGAGGATGTTGCAGCCGCCCATGCGCATCGACAGCATCATGTTCGTGTTGAAGCCGAAGATGTGGTACAGCGGCAGCGCGCACACGGTGACGATCTGCTCGCCGGGCGGAATCTTCTTCAGCGCCGGCTGGTACCAGGCTTCCGACTGCAGCAGATTGGCCACCAGGTTGCGATGCAGCAGCACGGCGCCCTTGCTGACCCCGGTGGTGCCGCCGGTGTACTGCAGCACCGCGATGTCGTCGGGGCCGGTCTTGGGCCCGGTGTAGGTCTTGCGGCGCCCTTGCGCCAACGCGTCGTTGAAGCGCACGGCGCGCGGCAGGGAATAGGCCGGCACCATCTTCTTCACGTTGCGCACGACGTGGTTGACGATGCGGCCCTTGACGAAGCCCAGCATGTCGCCCATCGACGCCAGCATCACGTGCTTGGTCGGCGTGGCGTCGATCACCTGTGCCAGCGTGGCGGCAAAGTTCTCGAGAATCACGATCGCCCTGGCGCCCGAATCCTTCAGCTGGTGCTCGAGCTCGCGCGGCGTGTAGAGCGGGTTGACGTTGACCACCACATAGCCCGCCCGCAGCACCGCCGCCACGGTCACCGGGTATTGCGGCACGTTGGGCAGCATGATCGCGACGCGGTCGCCCTTGTCGAGGCCCAGCGACTGCAGGTAGGCCGAGAGCGCACGTGACGCGTCGTCGACCTGGCCGAAGGTCACCTTCTTGCCCATGAAGGCGTAGGCCGGCAGCGTGCGGTACTTGCCGAAGCTCTCCTCCATCAGCGCGACCAGCGAGGAGTACAGCCTGACGTCGACCTCGGCCGGCACGCCCGTGGGGTACTGCTTCAGCCAGATCTTCTCCATGGTCGGCTCCTGCTTCGCGCGGATTCTGCGCGACGCATGCACCAATCATGATCAGGGGATTCGATAGCGCGCTGAAAGCACATTCCCTGCGCGCTGTCCGATGCTTCCCGCCTTGCACGCGCTCGCCGTCATCGGAATCCGGTCGCCCGCCGCCTGGCCGGGCACTCTCGCGCCTGAAGCTCCGGCTACGCCTTCAACGCCACCAACACCTCGTCCAGCATCTTCTTGGCGTCGCCGAACAGCATGCGGTTGTTGTCCTTGTAGAAGAGCGGGTTGTCCACCCCGGCATAGCCCGAGGCCATGCTGCGCTTCATCACGATCGAGGTCTTCGCCTTCCACACCTCCAGCACCGGCATGCCGGCGATCGGGCTCGTCGGGTCGTCCTGCGCGGCCGGGTTCACGATGTCGTTGGCGCCGATGACCATCGAGACGTCGGTGTCGGGGAAGTCGGCGTTGATCTCGTCCATCTCCAGCACGATGTCGTAGGGCACCTTGGCTTCGGCCAGCAGCACGTTCATGTGGCCCGGCATGCGGCCGGCCACCGGGTGGATGCCGAAACGCACGTTGACGCCCTTCTCGCGCAGGAATTTGGTGATCTCGAACACTGTGTGCTGGGCCTGCGCCACGGCCATGCCGTAGCCGGGCACGATGATCACGTTCCTGGCCTCGCGCAGCAGCTCGGCGGTCTCCACCGCGCTGATCGGCGACACCTCGCCGGCCGGCTGAGCGGCGCCGCCCACGCCGGCCGGCGCACCGCCGCCGGTGCCGAAGCCGCCGGCGATCACGCTGATGAAGTTGCGGTTCATCGCGCGGCACATGATGTAGCTCAGGATCGCGCCGGAGGAGCCCACCAGCGCGCCCACCACGATCAGCAGGTCGTTGCTGAGCATGAAGCCGGTGGCCGCGGCGGCCCAGCCGGAGTAGCTGTTGAGCATCGAGACGACCACCGGCATGTCGGCGCCGCCGATCGCCATCACCATGTGGATGCCGAACAGCAGCGAGACCACCGTCATCACGAGCAGCGGCATCATGCCGGCCTGGATGCTCGGCGCATTCAGGAACTCGCGGCCGAACCAGATCACCACCAGCAGGCCGGCCAGGTTGATCCAGTGCCGCGCCGGCAGCAGCAGCGGCTTGCCGCCGATCTTGCCCGAGAGCTTGCCGAACGCGATGACCGACCCCGAGAACGTGATGGCGCCGATCAGGATGCCGATGTAGATCTCCACCTCGTGGATCGCCTTCTCGGCCTCGGTCGGGAACACGGTGGAGGTGTCGATGTAGCTCGCGAAACCCACCAGGCAGGCGGCCAGGCCGACCAGGCTGTGCATCAACGCGACGAGCTCCGGCATCTGCGTCATCTGCACCTTCTTCGCGGCGAAGAGGCCGACGGTGCCGCCGACGACGAGCGCACCGACGATCCACGCATAGCCGCCCGGCGTGACGCGCGGCCCCAACACCGTGGCCAGCACGGCGATGGCCATGCCGACGATGCCGAACAGGTTGCCGCGGCGCGCGGTCTCGGGGTTGGACAGGCCGCCCAGACTCAGGATGAACAGAATGGTGGCGCCGATGTAGGAGACGATGGCCAGGCTCAAGGTCATGGTCGCCCCTTCACTTGCGGAACATCGCCAGCATGCGCCGGGTGACCGCGAAGCCGCCGAACATGTTGACGGCCGTGAGCGCGAGCGCCACGACGGCCAGCAGGAGGATCAGCCCGTTCGGCCGGTCAGCGCCGCTGCCTTCGAGCGGCGGCGCGATCTGGATCAGCGCGCCGATGGCGATGATCGACGAGATCGCGTTGGTCACGCTCATCAGCGGCGTGTGCAGGGCCGGCGTGACGTTCCAGATCACCATGTAGCCGATGAAGCAGGCCAGCACGAACACCGTGAAGTGCGCCAGGAACGACACCGGCGCGTACAGACCCACCAACAGAAGCGCCAGCGCGCCGAGGCCGAACACGATGGCCAGCGCCTGCAACGACATCGGCTCGCCGGCGCCGTGGCCGTGCCCCTTGGGCGCTGGCACGGCGGCCGCAGCGGGCTTGGGCGGCGCGGCGGCCGGCAGCTTGGGCGGCGGCGCCGGCCAGGTGACTTCCCCCTGCTTCAAGACCGTGAGACCGCGGATCGCGTCGTCGTCGAAGTCGACGTTGATCGTGCCGTCCTTGGTCTTGCACAGCTCCTCCGTCACGCGCAGCAGATTGGTCGAGTACAGCGTCGACGACTGCTTGGCCAACCGGCTGGCGAGGTCGGTGTAGCCGATGATCGTGACGCCGTGGCGCACCACGGCCTCGCCCGGCACGGTGAGCTCGCAGTTGCCGCCCTGCTCGGCGGCCATGTCGACGATCACGCTGCCGGGTTTCATGCTGCGCACCATTTCGGCGGTGATCAGCTTCGGCGCCGGTTTGCCGGGGATCAGCGCGGTGGTGACGATGATGTCGGCGTCCCTGGCCTGTTGCGCGTACATCGCGCGCTGCGCGGCCTGGAAGCCCTCGCTCATCACCTTGGCGTAGCCGCCGCCGCCGGAGCCTTCTTCCTCGTATTCGACCTTGACGAACTCGCCGCCGAGCGACACCACCTGGTCCGCCACCTCGGCACGCGTATCGTTGGCGCGCACGATGGCGCCGAGGTTGGCCGCGGTGCCGATGGCCGCCAGCCCCGCCACGCCGGCCCCGGCGATGAACACCTTGGCCGGTGGGATCTTGCCCGCGGCGGTGATCTGGCCGTTGAAGAAGCGACCGAACGCGTTGGCCGCCTCGATCACCGCGCGGTAGCCGCTGATGCCGGCCATCGAGGTCAGCGCGTCCATCTTCTGCGCCCGCGACAGCTGCCGCGGCAGGCAATCGATCGCCAGCACGGTGGCCTTCCTGGCCGCCAGCTGCTGCAACAGCTCGGGG
>DATIFD010000233.1:0-2829 GCA_035455385.1 Burkholderiaceae bacterium | reverse complement strand
CGCTGCGCGAGCGGGCGGCCAAGGCGCAGGCCGAGGACTACGAGCCTTGACGCGCGGCCGCGAGCGGCCTCAGTCGACCTCGATCTGACCGGTGGTGCGCGCGCGGATCAGCGACCACGACAGGCCGATGCCCAGCAATAGGCCGAGGATCACCAGCACCACCCAGGTCATCGCGGTGACGCCGTTGAGGCTCAGCACGCCGGTGTCGACCAGCAGCCACACGGCGCTGCCGAACAGCGCCGCACCGAGCACCAGGCCCAGCGTGCCCAGCGAGACGAAGGCGGTGCGGATGCAGACCACCCAGCCGATCAGCAGCAGCACCCCGACCAGCGCCTTGGCCGCGACGTCGACCTGCGTGCCGAGCAGCCAGTGGTAGAACGAGTACCCGCTGGGGTTGAACGTCAGCAGCACCAGCGCCACGGCGAACAGCAGGCGCACGATCACGCCGACCCACGAGATGCCCGGAGTTGCCATGCTGCTGCCTGCCGTTGCGATGCGCCGCGAGTATGCCGCCGGGCGCGGGCCGCGATCGAGCGGCGCGCCGGCGCACCCGCGGCGGCCCACAACGACGCAGCAACCAAGCAGCAGGCCTTGACGGTCCAGCACCGCAGCATCGTGGTGATCGTCGTTATCGCCTTCCCATCGGGTGTCGGTCGGGCGCAGCCCGTTGCTTGCCATTGGAAAGGCCCCCGGCCGTCCGGTCCATCGGGGATCCATGGATGCGGCCGGGGCTCGGCGCCGCGCCCCGGCGCCGAGCGACAATCGCCGCCGCCAGATGCGGCAGTCCGCCGCGCGCCCAGAAAGGACCCGTCGTGACCGCACCCGATGACGCCGCGCACGATCGCGGCCAACCCGCGGCGCCGCCCGTGGCGCCGAAGCCCGTGATGCTGCGCGACCTGCCGCGCACGGTGTTCGCGGTCGGGCTGCTCGTGCTGCTGGTGGCCTCGTCGCTGTGGATCCTGCGGCCGTTCCTGCTGGCGATCGTGTGGGCGATGACGATCGTGGTCGCCACCTGGCCGCTGATGCTGATGGTGCAGGCGCGGCTGAAGCGGCGCGCGCTGGCGGTGTCGGTGATGACCGTGGCGATGCTGCTGGTGTTCTTCGCGCCGGTGCTGCTGATGATCGACACGCTGGCGGAGAACACCGACACCATCTCGGGTTGGCTGCACGCGCTGGCGTCGTCGCCGATTCCACCGCCGCCCGACTGGGTGCACAAGATCCCGCTGGTGGGCGACAAGGTGGCTGGCACCTGGACCGACATCGCCGCCTCCGGCAGGGGCGGAGTGGCCGAGCGCATCGCACCGTACGCCACCGATGCCGCCCGCTGGCTGGGCCGCGCGGCCGGTGGCGTCGGGCTGCTGGTGGTGCAGTTGCTGCTGACGCTGCTGATCTCGATGATTCTCTATGCCAACGGCGAGGCCGCGCGCGCGACGCTGATCGCCTTCGGCCGCCGCCTGGCCGGCGACAACGGCGAGCGCGTCGTGCTGCTGGCCGGCGCGTCGATCCGCGCGGTGGCCATCGGTGTGGTCGGCACCGCGCTGGCGCAGACCGTGCTCGCGGGCATCGGGCTGGCGGTGGCCGGCATTCCGTTCGCCAGCTTCCTCACCGCGGTGATCCTGCTGTTCTGCATCGCGCAGATCGGGCCGATGATCGTCCTCATCCCGGCGGTGGTGTGGCTGTTCTGGACCGGCCAGACCGCCTGGGGCGCCGTGCTGCTGGTGTGGAGCCTGATCGTCGGCACCATGGACAACGTGCTGCGGCCATTCCTGATCCGCAAGGGCGCAGATCTACCGCTGCTGCTGATCTTCGCCGGCGTGATCGGCGGGCTGATCTCGTTCGGCATCATCGGCCTGTTCGTCGGCCCGGTGGTGCTGGCGATCGCCTACACGCTGCTCGGTCAGTGGCTCAACGAACCCGGCGACCCCTGAGGCCTAGGTGGTGTTGCGTGGCGGGACCTGCTCACGCAGGTGTTGCTCGAGCAACGGCACGATGTGCGCGGGGCCCTCGAGGTTGGGGTTGACCTGCAGCGCGCGCTTGAAGAACTCGAGCGCGCGTTCCAGATGCCCGAGCCTCAGATGGATCTGGCCTGCACCCGCCAGCGCGCCGAAGTGATTGGGGTTGCGCTTGAAAACCTCGTCGCAGTCGCGTAGCGACTTATCGTTCTCGCCGATCAGGAAGTAGATCGTCGCACGCTTGTTCCAGCCCTCGGCGAACGCCGGCTTGCGCGCCACGATCTCGTCGAACGTCGCCAGCGCATCGTCGAGCGCGCCGGCGTGCATCTGGTCGATGCCGCGCGCGAACAGCGCGTCGATCGCCGCGTCGCCCGAGCGGCTCCAGATGCGCCACATCGCCTCACCGGCCGAGTCGCGCACGCGCGGGTCGTCGTCGCGCAGCCGCGGCAGCAGCCGATCGGCGTCGGCCATCAGCCCGATCTCGGCCAGGCGCTCGACGCCCGCCAGGCGCATGGCGGCATCGGGCTGATCGGCCGCGCGCAGCGCCTGCTCGCGCGTGAGTTCGGCGCCGTGCGCGGCGATGCCAGCCAGCAGAACCAGCGACCCCAGCAGGCGAAGGCATCGATGCATCGCGACACACGCGGCCGAACGGCCTCGACTGTCCGCCCGCCGCGGCGCGCCGTCAACGCCCCGCCCTCCTGGGCGGCACTGCCGCCACCGACGACGCCCGGACCGGGTTGATCGATGTCAGCGGTTAGCGGGTGCGCGTCGCCGATACTGCACGCAGCCGCGGGCCTGACCCGCACGATGGAGCACGGCATGGGGGTTCTGCTGCAGGAGATTCGCCGCACGCCGCTGCTGTGGCTGCTGGTCTTCG
>DATIFD010000232.1:0-4180 GCA_035455385.1 Burkholderiaceae bacterium | reverse complement strand
AGAAAATCGGCCGCGTGACCGAGCGTCGGGTCGGGGGCGAGCGGCTCGGCCCCGGCGCGCAGGCGCGACCAGGCGGCGGCGAACACGGCCACCGCGGCGGTGATCTCGGGCTTCAGCTGCGCCGGCGCGAGGTCGTCGGCGCGCAGGTGCGCCAGCGCGGCGCGCAGCGCGTCCATCGCATCGTCGGCATCCAACGCGTCGCCGAGCGCGCCCAGGCGCGCGAACGCGCGCAGGCGGGCCCGGCCCAGGCCCTGGCGCAGCGCCGCACGGGCCGCGGCATCGGGCAGGGCGCCGTCCCACAGCAGCGCGCAGGCCGATTCGAAGTCGTGCTGCAGCGCCAGCCGCTCGACGTCGTGGCCGCGGATCACCAGCCGCCCGCGCTCGCCGTCGACATCGCTGAGCGCCGTCTCGGCGACCACCACGCCTTCCAGTCCGTTGGCATCCATCGTCAGCTCCTGTTGCGTGCCCGATGATGACTCCGTGATCAAAGTTGATCAATGTTGATTTGTGAGTCAAGATACGAACCGTGAAGCCGAACCAGAGCTTGTTGTCGTCGCAGGACGCCGCCGACTACCTCGGCGTCAAGGTGCAGACGCTGTACGCCTACGCCAGCCGCGGCCTGGTCAAGGGGCTGCCCGGGGCCCGCGGCCAGGGCCGCCGCTACCGCCGCGAGGACCTGGAGAGCCTGCGCGCGCGCCGCGCCGGCTCCGCGGCGCAGGCGCTGCGCTTCGGCGAGCCGGTGCTCGACACGCGCATCACGCGCATGGGCGCGCGCGGGCCCGAGTACCGCGGCCGGCTGGCAACCGAGCTGGCGCAGCGCGACGTATCGTTCGAGGCCGTTGCCGAGCTGCTGTGGAGCGGCGTGCTGCCGCCGGACCCGGTGCGCTGGCCGCACGACGGCGCCGCGCCGCCGTGGCGCGAGCTGGCACGCCTGCTGCCGCTGGGGGCGTCGCCGCTGGCGGCGCTGGCGTTGACGCTGCCGGTGCTCGCCGCCGCCGATCCGATGCGGTTCGACGCCGAGCCGGCGTCGGTGATGGCGCGCGCGCGGCGGCTGATTCCGCGCTTGGCGGCCGCGGTCGCGCTGGTGCTCGACCCGCGGCGCGCTGCGGCGGCATCGGCCACCGGCGACCCGGTGCGCGCGCTGGCGATCGCGCTCGGCTTGCCGCAGGCGCGCAAGACGTTGGAGTTGCTGCGCCGCGCGCTGATCCTCGCCGCCGACCACGAGCTGAACACGTCGACCTTCGCCGCGCGCGTGGCGGCGTCCACCGGCGCGGATCTCTATGCCTGCCTGTCGGCCGCGGTCGGCGCCTTCAGCGGGCCGCTGCATGGCCTCGCGAGCGAGCAGGTGGAGCGGCTGGTGCTCGAGGCGGGCAGCCCCGAGGGTGCGGTGGTGGCGGTGAGCGACCGCATGCGCCGCGGCGAGAAGGTGCCGGGTTTCGGCCAACCGCTGTACCCGGCCGGCGACCCGCGCGTCGGGCCGTTGCTGGCGCAGGCGGTGGCGTACAAGCCGCGCGCGCTGCGCGTGCGCACGCTGCTGGCGGTGGTCGATGCGATGGCGCGCGCGCACCGGCCCAAGCCCAACGTCGACGCCGCGCTGGCGGCGGTGTGCGGCGCGCTCGAGCTGCCGATCGGCATGGGCTCGGCCATCTTTGCGATCGGGCGCAGCGCGGGCTGGGTGGCGCACGTGCTGGAGCAGCAGGCCACGGGCCAGCTGCTGCGGCCGCGCGCGCGCTTCGTCGGCGACGCGGGCACACCGCCGGACGGCGCTGCTGCCGATCAGCCTTCGGCCAGCCGATAGGGTTCGCGCGCCTGCTTGGCGTCGACCATCGCCCGGTCGGCCGCCGCCAGCAGCGTCTGCTCGGCGCGGCCGTGGCGGGGGCTGATCGCGCCGCCGATGCTGACGCCCACCGAGTCGCTGGCGTCGCCGACGCGAAAGGCCTGCGTCACGCTGGCCGCCAGCGACAGTGCGCGCTGGTGCAGCTGGCCGCTGTCGCCGATGCCGTCGAGCAGCAGCACGAACTCGTCGCCGCCGAGCCGCACCACGACGTCGACGTCGCGCACCTGGTGCTGCAGGCGCTGGGCGACGATGCACAAGGCCCGGTCGCCGGCTTCGTGCCCGAGCCGGTCGTTCAGGTCCTTGAAGCGCGCCAGGTCGAGCAGCAGCAGCGAGAACACGCGCTCATGGCTCAGCCACGCCTGCATGCGGCGCGACAACCGCAGGCGATTGCCCAGGTGCGTCAACGGATCGGTCTCCGCGCGCGCGGTGGCGCGGTCGAGCTCGGTGTTCAGTGCGCTCACGTCGTGGATCACCGCGACCGTGACCCGCTCGGTGTGGCTCAGCGCCAGGTTGGCCAGCGAGATCCGCACCGGCACGATGCGGCCGCTTCTGTGCACCGCGTGAACCACCGGCCGCGATCCCATCAACGTGGGCACGCCCTCGGCGCGGAAGCTCGCCACCAGCGCCTCGTGCCGCTGCTGCGACGCGCGCGGCAAGAGCAGCGACAGCTCCCGGCCGAGCAACTCGTCGCGCCCGTAGCCGAGCACGGCACGAACCGCCGGGTTTGCGTAGCAGACCCGGCCGCCTGCATCGACCATCAACACGGCGTCGGGCAGGATGTCGAGCAGGTCGGCAATGGCGAACTGGGCAGGGCCGGTGGTCATCCTCGCAGCGCCCACAGGGGCGGCACCTGAGGGATCATGTGCCCGGGTCTGCCCGGCCGGCTTTGATCCTCGTCAGCGAGACGGCGCGCCAAGCCGGAATCCGGCTCGCCGCACCGGCACTACACCCTGCGCTCGCGCCCCGCCCAATACCGCTCGCGCAGCTTGCGCTTGAAGATCTTGCCGGTGTCCTCGCGCGGCAGCGCGGCGTGGAACGTCACCACCGCGGGTACCTTGTAGCCGGCGATGCGCTCGCGCAGGAAGGCGCGCACCTCGTCGGCGCTGAGGTGCACGCCGGCGCGCGGCTGCACCGCGGCGGCCAGCGCCTCGCCGTATTCGTCGTCGGGAATGCCGAACACCGCGCAATCCTCGACGCCCTGCAGCCCGAGCAGCGCCTGCTCGATCTCGGCCGGGTAGATGTTGACGCCGCCGGAGATCACCATGTCGGCCGAGCGATCGACGATGAACAGGTAGCCGTCGCGGTCGAGGTAGCCGACGTCTGCCATCGTGAGGAAACCGTCGCGCTCCATCGCGCGGCGTGCGCCGTCGTTGCCCTGGTAGGTGAAGTCGACCATGCCGGGCTGGCGCGCGTGGATCAGCCCCGGTTGCCCCGCTGGCAGACGCTCGCCGCGCTCGTCGAAGATCGCCAGCTCGCAGCCGGGCAGGGCGCGTCCGGCTGTGCCTGGCTTGGCCAGCGCCTCGGCGCTCGTCACGTAGGTCATGTAGCCGAGTTCGCTGGAGCCGTAGCACTCGTTGAACACCGGCCCCCACCAGTCGATCATCGCGCGCTTGACCTCGGGCGCGCACGGCGATCCGGTGGAGCTGACGTGGCGCATCGAGCTGACGTCGTACCGGCGCTTCACCTCGTCGGGCAGGCGCAGCAGCCGCACGTACAGCGTGGGCACCAGGTAGGCGTTCGTCAGCCGATGCCGTTCGATCAGCTGCAGCGTGCGCTCGGCATCGAACCGCGGCTCCAGCAGCAGCGTGGCGCCCTCGGTCTGGCCGACCGCGGTGGCGTAGGCGTTGGGCGCACTGTGATAGATCGGCGCATTGAGCAACGCGCGCATGCCGGGCTCGAGGCCGTAGCACAGCCGTGTGCGCTCGAGCGTGCGCGCGATCTGCTCGGGCGTCGGCAGGCTGCGCCGGATGCCCTTGGGGCGTCCGGTGGTGCCCGATGTGTAGAGCATCGGTCCGCGCGGCGTGCGCGCGGCATCGGCGCACGGCGGTGCGGCGTCGCGCAGCGCGTCCCACCGCGGCCACGCCGGGCCGGCGTCGCCGGCGGCGATGGCCGGCATGCCCGCCGGCACCGCGTCGTGCAGCTCGCGCAGCAGCTCGGCCTCGGCGACGAACACGCGCGCGCCGCAATCGCCGAGGATGTATTGCAGCTCGTCGCGCTTGAAGTGCCAGTTGATCGGGCACCAGGTGGCGCCGAGCCAGCGCAGCGCCAGCATCAACTCGATCACCGTGGGCGTGTTGCGCAGCATCAGCGCCACGGTGTCGGCGGCGGTGACGCCCAGCGCCT
>DATIFD010000231.1:0-5412 GCA_035455385.1 Burkholderiaceae bacterium | reverse complement strand
GCCGCCTCGGCCGCGCACTGCGCCGGCAGCACGAGACGACGCGCGCACCCGCTCTCGCGCACGGCCAGCGCGAGCGCCAGTGCGCCGCGCACCGGCCGCAGCTCGCCGGCCAGGGACAATTCGCCCGCGAATTCGCAGCGCGCGAGCCGCGCCGCATCCAGCAGGCCCTGCGCGGCCAGCACGCCCAGCGCGATCGGCAGGTCGAAGCGACCCGATTCCTTCGGCAGGTCGGCCGGCGCCAGGCTGACCGTGATCCGCTTGTTGGTCGGAAACGCAAATCCGCTGTTGGTCAGCGCGGCGCGCACCCGCTCGCGGGCTTCCTTGACTTCGATGTCGGCCAGCCCGACCAGCGTGAAGGTGGGCAACCCGTTGGCCAGGTGCACCTCGACCCGAACCTCGGGCGCCTCCAGTCCGTCGAGCGAGCGGCTCGTCACCACTGCCAACGCCATCGATGTGGCCCTCCCTGGCCCGATTCTGCCTGCCAGAAAGGAACGCGCCGCAGGCACCACCATGGTGCTTTGGTTTGGCCGATTCACCGCGATGGTGCCTCTCGACCCCGCGCGGGCACGCCGTGATGCGTCGAGATGGCGCGCGGCGGCCCGGGCCCGGTGGCATGGAAGCTGCAGTAAGGGGACGGCTTTCCTTCCCAATCGTTGGCAACCCGAAGACAGGACATGCTCATGAAGACCACGAACGCCCTTCCCCTCGCCGCTCTGCTCGCGCTGGCCGCGGCCCCCAGCTTCGCCCAGACCGAGCTGCCGTACGACTGGTCGTTCACGGCCAACGCCGGCCTGTTCACCGACTACCGGTTCCGCGGCATCTCGCAGACGAACAAGCAGCCGGCCTTCCAGGGCGGCTTCGACTTCAGCCACAAGCTGGGTTTCTACGTCGGCAACTGGAACTCCAACGTCGACTCGGGCCTGTACAACGGCGCCAACCTCGAGATGGACTTCTACGGCGGCTACAAGGGCAGCTATCAGGCCTTCAGCTACGACGCCGGCGTCCTCTACTACTACTACCCCGGCAGCGGTGTCGCCGGCAGCACCAAGATCGACAACACCGAGCTCTACGTCAGCGGCGGCTGGGGCCCGGTGTCGCTGAAGTATTCGTACGCGGTCAGCGACTTCTTCGGCGCACAGGATTCCAAGGGCGCCTACTACCTCGACGGCACCGTCAACTTCCCGCTGACCAAGGAGCTCGCGCTGGTCGGCCACCTCGGGTACCAGGGCAACCTGAAGAACGCCGCCCGCATCACCGAGATGGACGGCAGCGTGCAGAGCTCGATCACCGACTGGAAGCTCGGCGTCACCTACGACCTCAAGGGCTGGACGCTGGGTGCGAGCTACATCGACACCAATCGCAGCCTCTCGCTCGGCACCGCGTCGCTCGAGAACAAGGACATCGCCAACAGCACGCTCGTGCTGTCGGTGAGCAAGAGCTTCTGACAACCCATCGTCGAGGAGAAGCGCCATGAAGATGGTGACCGCGATCGTCAAGCCGTTCAAGCTCGACGAAGTGCGTGAAGCGCTGAGCGCGATCGGCGTGCAAGGCATCACCGTGACCGAGGTCAAGGGCTTCGGCCGGCAGAAGGGTCACACCGAGCTGTACCGCGGCGCCGAGTACGTCGTCGACTTCCTGCCCAAGGTGAAGATCGAGGCGGCCGTCGACGATGCCATCGTCGACCGCGTGATCGAGGCCGTCGAGGCGTCGGCGCGCACCGGCAAGATCGGCGACGGCAAGATCTTCGTCACGTCGCTCGAGCAAGTGGTCCGCATCCGCACCGGCGAGACCGGCAAGGACGCGCTGTAGACCGATCCACCCCCACACAGAAGACATCAACATGAGAAAGCTCATCGCTTCCATCGCGCTCGGCCTGGCGCTGCTCGGCGCGGGCGGGACGTCGTTGGCCCAGTCCCAGGCGGCGTCGGCTCCTGCCGCGTCGGCGCCCGCCGCGGCCGCGTCGGCTGCCGACGCCGCGTCGGCGCCGGCTGCGGCCGCCTCGACGCCGGTGGCCAACAAGGGCGACGTCGCCTGGATGATCGTGGCCACGCTGCTGGTCATCATGATGACCGTGCCCGGTCTGGCGCTGTTCTACGGTGGCCTGGTGCGCAGCAAGAACATGCTGTCGGTGCTGATGCAGGTGATGGTCACGTTCTCGTTGATCGTCGTGCTGTGGGCGATCTACGGCTACAGCCTTGCATTCAGCGAGGGCAACTCGTTCTTCGGCGGCATGGACCGGCTGTTCCTGAAGGGCCTGTTCAATCCGGCCGACGGCACCTTCGCGATGGGCGCCACGTTCAGCAAGGGCGTGTACATCCCCGAACTGCTGTTCGCGGCCTTCCAGGCCACGTTCGCCGGCATCACCTGCTGCCTGATCGTCGGCGCGTTCGCCGAGCGCATGAAGTTCTCGGCCGTGCTGCTGTTCATGGTCATCTGGTTCACCTTCGCCTATGCGCCCATCGCGCACATGGTGTGGTTCTGGATGGGACCGGACGCCTATGCCAGCAAGGAAGTGGTCGACGCGATGAATGCCAAGGCCGGCCTGGTCTGGCAGTGGGGCGCGCTGGACTTCGCCGGTGGCACCGTGGTGCACATCAATGCAGCCATGGCCGGCATCGTGGGCGCCTTCCTGATCGGCAAGCGCGTCGGCTACGGCAAGGAGGCGATGGCGCCGCACAGCCTGCCGCTGACGATGGTCGGTGCCTCGCTGCTGTGGGTCGGCTGGTTCGGCTTCAACGCCGGCTCGGCCCTCGAGGCGGGCAATTCGGCCGTGCTGGCCTTCATGAACACCTTCACCGCGACCGCGGCCGCCGTGCTCGCCTGGTGCGTCGGTGAAGCGCTGATGCGCGGCAAGGCGTCGATGCTCGGCGCGGCGTCGGGTGCCGTGGCCGGTCTGGTGGCGATCACGCCGGCCGCTGGCAACGTGGGCCTGATGGGTGCCATCGTGGTCGGTGCGGTGGCCGGCTTCGCCTGCCTGTGGGGCGTCAACGGCCTGAAAAAGATGCTCGGCGCCGACGACTCGCTCGACGTGTTCGGCGTGCACGGCGTCGGCGGCATCGTCGGCGCGCTGTTGACCGGCGTGTTCAACAACCAGGCGCTCGGCGGCCCCGGCCTGGTGACCGATTGGGTCACCGCCACCGTCGGCTCCAACGGCATCGGCGAGCAGGTGTGGATCCAGCTGAAGGCCGTGTTGCTGACCATCGTGTGGTCCGGCGCGGTCGCGGCCATCGCCTACAAGATCGTCGACCTGGTGATCGGCCTGCGCGTCAGCGAAGAGGAAGAGCGCGAGGGCCTGGACATCACCTCGCACGGCGAGACCGCGTACAGCAAGTAGCGTCGTCACCATCGGACAAGAAAGCGAGCTTGGGGCCGCCTGCGGGCGGCCCTTTTTTGTGCATCACGGTGCGCGCAATCGGCGCGCGGCGACACGGGGGCGCGGCCTAGAATGACCGCCTGTTCGTCCCCATCTGACGCGCCATGGTTCCGCACCTCGTCACCGCGCTCACCGGTCCGATCAACGAGCTCGAGCAGCGCGTCCTCGAGTCGATGCCGGCGATCGAGCGCTGGTTCCGGCTCGAGTGGATGGAGCACACGCCGCCGTTCTACTGCTCGGTCGACATCCGCAATGCCGGCTTCAAGCTGGCGCCGGTGGACACAAACCTGTTCCCCGGCGGCTTCAACAATCTGACGCCGGAGATGCTGCCGCTGGCGGTGCAGGCGGCGATGGCGGCGATCGAGAAGATCTGCCCCGAGGCGAAGAACCTGTTGCTGATTCCCGAGAACCAGACGCGCAACACGTTCTATCTGATGAGCCTGCAGCGACTGATGCGCATCTTCCACCAAGCCGGCCTCAACGTGCGGCTGGGCTCGCTCGATCCCGACATCAAGGCCCCGACCAAGCTGGCACTGCCCGAAGGTGGCGAGCTCACGCTCGAGCCGCTGCAGCGCGTGCGCGGCCGCCTCGGCCTGAAGGACTTCGACCCCTGCACGATCCTGCTGAACAACGATTTGTCCGGCGGCGTGCCGCGCGTGCTGCACAACCTGCACGAGCAATACCTGCTGCCGCCGCTGCACGCGGGTTGGTCGGTGCGGCGCAAGAGCCGGCACTTCGACAGCTACGAAGAGGTGGCCAAGAAGTTCGCCAAGCTGCTCGGCATGGACCCCTGGCTGATCAATCCGATGCACCTGCACTGCGGGCAGGTCGACTTCGCCGCCAGTGCAGGACTGGATTGCGTGCGCGGCAACGTCGAAGCGCTGCTGACCAAGATCCGCCGCAAGTACAAGGAGTACGGCATCAACGAGAAGCCGTTCGTCGTCGTGAAGGCCGACAACGGCACCGGCGGCATGGGCATCATGACCGTGCGAGAACTGAAGGACCTCGACGATCCGAACCGCCGGGCGCGCAGCAGGATGAACGTCACCAAGGAGGGCGCGCCGGTCACGGAGGTCATCATCCAGGAGGGTGTTCCCACCTACGAGCGCATGAACGACGCGGTGGCAGAGCCGGTCGTCTACATGATCGACCGCTATGTCGTCGGTGGTTTCTACCGCGTGCACGCCGAGCGCGGCGTCGACGAGAACCTCAACGCGCCGGGGTCGAGCTTCGTGCCGCTGGGTTTCGCCGAAAGCCACCACTTGCCGCGCCCGGGCGAGAAGCCGGGCGTCAGCGCGCCGAATCGCTTCTACATGTACGGCGTGGTCGGCCGGCTGGCGATGCTGGCGGCCAGCTACGAGCTCGAGGCCACCGACCCCGACGCCGAGGCACTGGACTGATACAGAACCGAAGCGGGCCTGGCGCCCCCGCGGCGCGGGCACAATAGCCGCTTTTGCCCAGGGCCCGTACCCCGAACGGGCCGGCTCGCGTGACCTCTCCGCCAGCGAAACAGACCCCAGGTGTCGTGGCCGCGCTGACGCTCGGCGCCCTCGGCGTGGTCTACGGAGACATCGGCACCAGCCCGCTGTACGCGCTGAAGGAGGTGTTCCACGGTGGCCACGTCGCCGTGACGCCAGAGAACATCCTCGGCGTGCTGTCGCTGATCTTCTGGACCATCACGGTCATCGTGTCGCTGAAGTACGTGCTGCTGATCCTGCGTGCGGACAACAACGGCGAAGGTGGCTTGATCGCGATGCTGGCGCTGGCCACCACGGCCGTGAGGGACAAGCCGTTGCTGCGCCGCCTGCTGATGGTGGTCGGGCTGTTCGGCACGGCGATCTTCTACGGTGACGGGGTCATCACGCCGGCCATCTCGGTGCTGTCGGCCATCGAAGGCTTGCGCGTCGCCGCGCCCGCGCTCGATGCGCTGGTGATCCCGCTGACGCTGATCGTGCTGACGCTCCTGTTCGCGGTGCAGCGCTATGGCACCGGCGGCATCGGCAGGACCTTCGGGCCGATCACGCTGCTGTGGTTCATCG
>DATIFD010000230.1:0-5105 GCA_035455385.1 Burkholderiaceae bacterium | reverse complement strand
ACCGCCAGCGGCGAGCCCGCGGTCAGCGAGTCGGCGCCGCTGGCGCAGCGCGACGGTGCGCTCAAGGTCGAGCCGATCCACGACGGCCCGCTGCACGTGAGCGGCAACCTCGAGGTGATCAGCGGCACCGGCAAGACCGTGAACCGCCTCACCGAGACCTGGCTGTGCCGCTGCGGGCAGTCGGCCAAGAAGCCGTACTGCGACGGCACGCACAAGAAGGTCGGCTTCCGCGGCTGACGGAGTCCAGCCCCATGCTGCTCAAGGGTTCATGCCACTGTCGCGCGGTGCGCTTCTCGGTGCAGGCGCCATCCCCGGTGCCGTTCATGCGCTGCTACTGCTCGATCTGCCGCAAGACCGCCGGCTCGGGCGGCTTCGCGATCAACCTCGGCGCCGACCATGCCACGCTGAAGGTGCAGGGACGCGAGCACCTGGCGGTGTACCAGGCCAGGCTCGGCAACGGTCGCCGCAGCCGGGCGCAGCGTCACTTCTGCCGCCAGTGCGGCAGCCCGCTCTGGTTGTGGGATCCGCGCTGGCCGGACCTGGTGCATCCGCACGCCGGCGCCATCGACACGCCGCTGCCGGCGCCGCGGCGGGTGACGCACATCATGCTCGGCTCCAAGCCCGAGTGGGTGGCCGTGCAGTGCAAGCGCGGCGACGACGTGTTCGACGGGCTCCCCGACTATTCGCTCGCGCAGTGGCACGAGCAGCACTTCCGGGGCGGTTGAATCGCGCGTCAGCGTGCCGGGCCAGGCGGCGCGACCTGCGCGCCCTCGATCTGGTGACGCGCCAGCGATTCGGCGATGAAGCCGGAGGACTTCATCTGCTCGACGAAGGTGTTCAGGTAGGCCAGCCCGGCGTCGCGGCCCGGCAGCGTGGCCATCGCCTGCTGGATGACCATGAAGCGGCCGTCGAGCACGCGCAGGCCGGGCAGCCGCCTGGCGTCGGCGTCGAGCTGCTGGCGCACGCCGGCGGCCACATCGAGGCGCTGCGTCAGGAACAGGTCGGTCACCTGCGGTGACGACGGTGCGTACACGATCTGCGCCTGCTTCAGCGTGCGCGACAGGAACAGGTCGTAGGCGCTGCCCTTGCCCACCGCGATGCGCACGCCGGGCCGATCGACTTCGGTGTTGCTGCGGATCGGCGAGTCGGTGCGCACCAGGTAGGCGCCCTCGATGATCAGGTAGGGGTTGGTCTGCAGCATGTCGCGGCCACGCGCCGGGTCGATGGCGACGAAGGCCACGTCCCACGCCTGGCCGGCGGCGGCGAAGACCACGCTGCCGGCCGACTCGTAGACCACGAACTGCAGCGGCATCACCAGCCGCTTGGCCAGCTCGCGAGCCAGGTCGACCGATACGCCGCGCAGCTCGCCGCCCTGCTTGCGCGCCAGCACCGGGTTGCCGAGGTTGATCGCCGCGCGCAGCGTGCCGCTCGGCACGAGCTGGAACTTGGCCTCCGGCGGCACGCCCTGCGCCAGCGCGCAGGCCGCGAGCAGCGGCGGCGTGAACGGCAGGGTGAGAAAGAGACGGCGGTGCATGCAGGACAGTCTAGCGATTCGGCGTGCCGCAGGGTCTCAGGCGTGGTGACGTGCTCGCTTCAATCGCTTCTCGCGCCGGCCTCGTACCAGCGCTTGATGACGGCGCGCTCGTCGTCGGTGATCTGCGTCGCGTTGCCGAGCGGCATCAGCTTCAGCACCACCGCCTGCTGGTACACCGCCTGCGCGTGCTGGCGGATCAGCTCGGCGGTGTGCAGCGCGACGTTCTTCTGCTGCACCTGCGCGTTGTGGCACAGCACGCAGCGCTGGTCGACGATCGCCTTCACCGCCGCCATCGTGGCGGGCGCGGCCGCAGCGGTGGGCGCGGACGGCGCGGGCATCAGAGCCAGCGACACCGCGACCGTCATCGCGACGCCGGCCGCGGCGTAGCCCCACGGCACCGGCTGCTGCTGCACCAGCGCCTTGTGGCGCGCGACGAACGAGTGCCGCACCAGCGCGGCGGCGAGCATCAGCACCACCAGCACCAGCCAGTTGTGCTTGGCCTGGACCAGCCAACCGTAGTGATTGCTGAGCATCGCCACCAGCACCGGCAGTGTGAAGTAGGTGTTGTGCAGGCTGCGCTGCTTGCCGCGCTGACCGTGGATCGGATCGACCGGCTGACCGGCGCGCATCTGCGCGATCACCTTGCGCTGGCCGGGAATGATCCAGAACAGCACGTTGGCGCTCATTGCGGTGGCCAGCATCGCGCCCACCAGCAGGAACGCCGCACGGCCGGCGAACAGCCGGCACGCGACCCAGCTGGCCGCCACGACGAACACGAAAACCAGCACACCGACGATCAGGTCGCCGCGTTCGCGGCGACCGAACACGCGGCAGATCGCGTCGTAGACCAGCCAGCCCGCGACCAGAAAGCCCAGCGCCGCGGCCACCGCCGCGCCGGCCGACCAGTCGAACACGTTCTTGTCGACCAGGAAGATGTTGGCGTTGAACAGGTACAGCACCGTGAACAGCGCGAAGCCCGTCAGCCAGGTGCTGTAGCTCTCCCAGATGAACCAGTGCAGGTGCTCGGGCAGCGACTTCGGCGCCACCAGGTATTTCTGCGGGTGGTAGAAGCCACCGCCGTGCACCGCCCACAGCTCGCCGTCGACGCCCTTGGCCTTGAGCACCGGGTCGGTCGGCGGCGTCAGGCTCAGATCGAGGAACACGAAGTAGAACGACGCCCCGATCCACGCGATGCCGGTGATCACGTGCGCGAATCGCAGCAGCAGGTTGAGCCAGTCGAGGAGGTAGGTGTCCATCTAGGAGGGTTCACTGCGTGAGAGCCCGCCGGTCTCGGCCGGCAGCCGAAGCAAAGGGCCGAATACGATCTGACTCGCTGACATGGCGGCGACCCACGAACAACGCTTGTTCAACTCACCAAGCTCGATTTCGCGGAAGCATCGCCTCCGCGGCCAGCGAGCATTCGAGTCGAACCGATCTCGTTCGTGGGTTGTTGCCAAGCGAACAGGCCAAATCGGTATTCAGGCTCTTCTCTTTGGTTACTTTCTCTTGAGCCAGCAAGAGAAAGTGACCGCCGGCGGGGCGCGACCCGCGGGCTCTCGCAAAGTGAGCTGGAAGCAGGCCCGGCTCCTCAGTCGTTGAACGGGATGCGGCCGGGCTTGCAGGAATCGTGCGGGTACACACCGCGCTAACTGCCACGGTATGTGGAATAGCTCCACGGGCTCACCAGCAGCGGCACGTGGTAGTGGCCGTTGGCGTCGGCGATGCCGAAGTCGAGCGGCACCTCGTCGATGAACGGCGGATCGGGCAGCGCCACCCCGCGCGCGCGGAAGTACGCCGCCACCGCGAACACCAGCCGATAGCGGCCGGTGGCCATCGCCGCGGCATCGAGCAGCGGCCCGCCGGGGTTGCGGCCGTCAGCATTGAGCGTGAACGAGACGATCGTGCGCCGCGCGCCGCCGTCTTCGTCGACGCGCAGCAGCCGCCCCTGCATGCCGGCGGCCGGGCAGCCGTGCATGGTGTCGAGCACGTGGGTGCTGAGATGGCCCATGGGTGGATGGCGTGGGTCGCTGTGCTGCCGCGCAGGTTGCAGGCAGCGGCAAAGTGTATACACTTCTGCGTACAGGTCAATCGAGCTGCGCCCGCATGCCGTCCCACCCCACGCGCCGCCCTTCCCCCGGTCGCAATCGTCCGCCGCTGCGCGTCGTGCGCAACGGCGGCGCCGCTGCGGTGCGCGGCGCCAAGCGCGTCGGCGACGACGATGCCGCCGCGCGCACCGCGACGCAGCGCATCGTCGAGTCGATCAGCGCAGCCATCGCCGAGCGGCGTCTGATGCCGGGCACCAAGCTCGCCGAGCAGAAGCTGGCCGACATCTTCCAGGTCTCGCGCACGCTGGTGCGCCAGGCGCTGAATCAACTGAGCCGCGACCGCCTGGTGCAGCTGCAGCCGGCACGCGGCGCGTCGGTGGCGGCGCCCGGCGTCGACGAGGCGCGCCAGGTGTTCGAGGCCCGGCAGCTGATCGAGGGCGCGATGGCGCGGCAGCTGGCGCGCACGATCACGCCGGCGCAGGTGGCCGAGCTGCGCATGCACCTGAATGCCGAGCGCGCCGCTGTCGGACGCGTCGACATCTCCGGGCGCACACGGCTGCTGGCCGATTTTCACGTCGTGCTGGCGCGCATGCTCGGCAACGAGGTGCTGGCGGAGCTGCTGTCGGACCTGCTGACGCGCTCGTCGCTGATCGCGCTGATGTACCAGTCCACCCATTCGGCCGAGGCGTCGTTCGAGGAGCACGTGGCGATCGTCGACGCACTCGAGCGACACGACGCGCGCGACGCGATGCGGCTGACGCAGCGCCACCTGCACAGCGTCGAGCGCAACCTGCGGCTCGACCCGCGTCGGCCCGACCTCGCCCTGGTGCTGAGGAACCCATGACCAAAGTAACCCCCACCCACTATCCGCGCGACCTGCGCGGCTACGGCCGCGCGGTGCCGCATGCACGCTGGCCGGGCGGCGCACGCATCGCGGTGCAGTTCGTGCTCAACTACGAAGAAGGCGGCGAGAACAACGTGCTGCACGGCGACGCGACCTCGGAGACGTTCCTTTCCGAGCTGGTCACCGCGCAGGCCTACGAGAGCCGCCACATGACGATGGAGTCGATGTACGAGTACGGCTCGCGCGTCGGCGTCTGGCGCATCCTGCGCGAGTTCGAGCAGCGCCGCCTGCCGCTCACGGTGTTCGGCGTCGTGTCGGCGCTGCAGCGCTACCCCGACGTGGTGTCCGCCTTTCTGGAGAACGGCTACGAGATCGCCAGCCACGGCCTGCGCTGGATCCACCACCAGCACATGCCCGAGGCCACCGAGCGCCACCACATCGCCACCGCCGATCAGATGCTGCGCGAGCTCACGTTCGGCGAATGGCCGCTCGGCTGGTACACCGGCCGCGACAGCCCGAACACGCGCCGACTGGTGGTCGACCTCGGCTGCTACGAGTACGACAGCGACTACTACGGCGACGACCTGCCGTTCTGGATGCGCGTCGAGAAGAGCGACGGCACGACGGTGCCGCACCTGGTGGTGCCGTACTCGCTCGACACCAACGACATGCGCTTCGTGCA
>DATIFD010000229.1:0-6918 GCA_035455385.1 Burkholderiaceae bacterium | reverse complement strand
CGTGGGATCCGCTGGGAGGCTGCTCGACGATCGGCTGGCGCGGCATGGTCGCCGCGCAGGGCGCACGCCGCGTGTTCCAGTCGCCCGGCCCGATCTACGAGCCCGAGGGCATGGGGCAGGACACCTTCCGCATGGCCCGGTCGATCTGGGCCGCCGGGTTCCGTCCGGGCGACCTGATCCACTGCAGCTTCAGCTACCACCTCACGCCCGCCGGCGCGATGATGGAAAGTGGCGCACACGCCATCGGCTGCACCACGTTCGCCGGTGGCGTCGGCAACACCGAGCTGCAATTGCAGGCGATCGTCGATCTCAAGCCGCACGGCTACATCGGCACGCCGAGCTTCCTGAAGATCCTGGTCGAGAAGGCGGCCGAGGGCGGCGTCTCGATCGCGTCGATCCGCAAGGCGCTGGTCAGCGGCGAGGCGTTCCCCCCCAGCCTGCGCGACTGGCTGCGCGAGCGCGGCATCGAGGGCTATCAGGCGTACGCCACCGCCGACGTCGGCCTCATCGCCTACGAGACCGTCGCCCGCGAGGGCCTGGTGGTCGACGAGGGCGTGCTGGTCGAGATCGTTCGGCCGGGCACCGACGACCCGGTGCCCGACGGCGAGGTCGGCGAGGTGGTGGCCACCGTGCTGGCCACTGACTACCCGCTGGTGCGCCTGGGCACCGGCGACCTGTCGGCCATATTGCCCGGTCGCTGCCCGAGCGGGCGCACCGCGCAGCGCATCAAGGGCTGGATGGGTCGTGCCGATCAGACCACCAAGGTGCGCGGCATGCTGGTGCACCCGAGCCAGGTGGCCGACGTCGTGCGCCGCCACGCCGAGATCGTGCGCGCGCGCGTCGTCGTCGCGGGCGAGATGGCCAGCGACCGGCTCACCTTCAAGGCCGAGGTGTCGGCGCGCCCCGAAGGGCTGGCCGAGGCGATCGCCAGCAGCGTGCGCGACGTGACCAAGCTGCGCGCCGACGTGGAGCTGATCGCCGCCGGCAGCCTGCCCAACGACGGCAAGGTGATCGAGGACGCACGCAGCTACAAGTAGCCGCTGCGTTGGCGCAGGCCGAGCGCCGCGGCCGTGGCGACGTCTCAGCCGAGGTGGATCGCGCCAGCCGCGGCCAGCGCGTCGATCTGCGCCGCATCGAAGCCGAATTCGCGCAGCACCTCGGCCGTGTGCTGGCCGAAGGTCGGCGCCGGGGTGCGCACCGAGCCGGGCGTCGCACCCAGCTTCACCGGCACGCCGAGCGCGTGGGTTGGGCCGGCCGCGGGGTGATCGAGCGTGACGATCATCTCGCGAGCCAGCGTCTGCGGGTCGCGCGTCATCTGCTCGATCGACTGGATCGGCCCGGCCGGCACGCCGGCGACGTCGAGCTCGCGCAGCCACTCGTGGGTGTCGCGCGTGCGCAGTTTCTCGCCGAGCAGCCGGGCCAGCTCGTCGCGATGCGCCATGCGGCCGCCGTTGGTGGCAAAGCGCGCGTCGGTGATCAGCTCGGGCACGCCGACGATGCGCGCCACGCGCTCCCAGTTGGCCTGGTTGGCGCCGCCGACGTTGATCCAGCCGTCGCGCGTCGGAAACGCCTGGTACGGCGCCGCGAGCACGTGCGCGGAGCCCAGCGGCCCCGGTGACGCGCCGGTGGCGAAGAAGATCGCCGCCTGCCAGGCTGTCTGATGGATGCCGGCTTCGAACAGCGACGTGTCGACGTGCTGCCCTTGCCCGCTCTTCATGCGGTGCACCAGCGCCGCGAGGATGCCGACGACGCCGAGGATGCCGGCGTTCAGGTCGGTGACCGGGCTGCCCACCTTCACCGGCGCGCCGCCGGGCTCGCCGGTGATGCTCATCAGCCCCGACGCGCCTTGCGCGATCAGGTCGAAGCCGCCCTTGTCGGCCGCCGGCCCGGTGCGCCCGTAGCCCGAGATCGAGCAGTAGATCAGCCTCGGGTTGTCGGCGTGCAGCGCGTCGAACCCGAGGCCCAGGCGATCGAGCGCACCGCGACGGTAGTTCTCGACCAGCACGTCGGCGTTGCGCGCCAGCTGCTGCAGCAGGCGGCGGCCGCCGTCGGTCTTGAGGTCGACCGCGATCGAGCGCTTGTTGCGGTTCATCATCATGAACGCGGCCGACTCGCCGTTCACCTGCGGCTCGGCATAGCGCCGCGTGTCGTCGCCGCCGGGGAGGCGCTCCACCTTGATCACGTCGGCGCCGAGGTCGGCCAGCAGCGCGCCGCAGGTCGGGCCGGCCATGATCTGCGCCAGCTCGAGCACCACCAGGCCGGCCAGCGGGCCGCGGTTGGCCGGCGCGGTGCGTGCGCTCACCGCCCGACGAACTCCGGCACCGTCTTGGCGAGGAAGGCGCGCACCCCGATGCGGAAGTCCTCGCTGTCGTAGCAGGCGTAGCCTTCGTCGCGCTGCGCCTCGGTCAGTGGCTGGCGCGTCTCCAATTGGCGCAGGAACTGCTTGTGCCAGCGCGCCGCCAGCGGCGCCCCGGCCGCGATGCGTCGTGCGGTGGCGTACGCCTCGTTCGCGACTTCGGCGTCAGGCACGACGCGGTGCACCAGGCGCTTGTCGAGCGCCTCGCGGGCACCGAAGACGCGGCCCTCGAGCAACATCTCGAGCGCGGTGGCGCGGCCGGCGAGTTGCAGCAGTGCCGCCAGCTCCGCATGTGCCATCACCAGGCCGAGCTTGCTGATCGGCACGCCGAAGCGGCTGCTCTCGCCGCAGATGCGCAGGTCGCACAGCGCGGCGATCTCGAGGCCGCCGCCGACGCAGATGCCTTCGATCAGCGCCACGGTCGGATGACGGCACTGCGCGATCGCGTCGAGCGCGCCGTGCATCACCCGGCCATAGGCCTTGCCCTGCGCGGCGTTGGCGCGCTCGGTGGCGAACTCGGCGATGTCGTTGCCGGGCGCGAACGCCTTGCCGCCGGCGCCGCGCAGCACGACGCAGCGCAGCGCGTCGTCGGCCGACAGCTCCCGCACCGCCTCGCCCAGGCGCTGCCACATCGGTTTGGTGAGCGCGTTGAGCTTGTCGGGGCGGTTGAGCACCACCGTGGCGATGAGGCCGTCGCGCTCGACGAGGATGGTCTCGTCCATCGACTAACGGTAGAAGAAGTCCACCAGCCCCATCGTGACCATGGGTACATAGGTGACCAGCAGAAGCGTGGCCAGGAGCACGCCGATGAAGGGGATGTTCGCGCGGGTCACGTCCCAGACGCTCTCCTTCGCGATCGAGCAGGTGAGCAGCAGGACGCTCGCCACGGGCGGCGTCTGCTGTCCGATGGCGAGGTTGAGCGTCACCATCACGCCGAAGTGGATCGGATCGATGCCCGCCGCGGTCACCGCCGGCATCACGATCGGCACCACCAGCACGATGGCGGCCGCCGAGTGCAGGAACATGCCGATGATGAGGAAGAAGACATTGAGGATCGCGAGGATGGCCCACTTCTCGCTCGTGATGGAGAGCATCGCCGCGGCGATCCTCTGCGGAAGCTGCACCTCGGTGAGATAGAGCCCGAGCAGGGCCGAGGCGGCGACCAGCAGCATCACCGTGCCGGTCTGCACCGTCCCGTCGATGATCGCCTCGCGCAGCCGCGCCCAGTCGAGCTCGCGATAGACGAAGCCGCCGACGAGGAGGGCAGCGACGACCGCCAGCGCCGCGCCTTCGGTCGCCGTGACGATGCCGCCGAAGATGCCCCCGAGGATGATGATCGGCAGCGTGAGCGCCCAGAACGCATGCCTGAAGGCACGCCACAGCTTTCCCCACTGGAAGATCTCCTCCACCGGCCAGTTGAAGCGCAGCGCGTACCAGTAGCACAGGCCCATGAAGCCGAATGCGCAGAGGAGGCCGGGCACGATCCCGGCGACGAACATCTGCACCACGGAAGTGCCCGCCATGACCGCGTAGAGGATCATCGGGATCGATGGCGGGATGATGATCGCCAGCGTGGCCGTCGACGAGGTGCACGCGGCCGTGAACGGGCCCGGGTAGCCGCGCTTCTTCATGGCGGGCATGATGATCGAAGCCGTGGCGGCCACGCCGGCGACCGCGGAGCCCGATATCTCCGCGAAGAACATGTGGCTGAGCACGTTCACCTGGGCGAGGGCGCCTCGCACCCAGCCGACGAGCGCCTGGCAGAAATCGATCAGCCGGTGCGAGATCCCGGTGGTGTTCATGATCGCGGCGGCGAGGATGAAGAGCGGGATCGCGATGAGCGGAAAGCTGGTGGCGCCCTGGTAGAGCGCGAGCGGCACGTTGGGCAGGCTCGCGGCACCCTGCGTGGCGAGTATCGCCGCCACCGACGCGATGCAAAGCGCGACGGCGATCGGCACGTTGATCACCACCAGCACGATCACGCAGAGGAAGACGAGGAATCCGATCATGCAGACTCCTCCCCGTGCTCGCCTTCCCCGCGCGCCTCGCGCAGCACCTCGGGGAATACCAGCAGCTGGCCCACGACGATGAGGACGGCGCCGATGGGTATCGCCGAGTTGGTCCATGCCACCGAGATCCCGGGCAGGGACACGAGATAGTCGGTCGCGAGGATCTCGAGGATCGAGAAGCCGACCCAGGCGAGCAGCACGAAGAAAGCGAGCGTGCACAGCTGCGCCACGACGGTGACGGCGACCCGTGGGCCGTTAGGCAGCATCCTCACGATCTCGGGCACGCCCATGTGGGCGTGCTTGAGGACCGCCAGGGCCGAACCGTAGAACGTCACCCAGGCCAGCAGGATCGTGGCGACCTCGTCATACCAGACGAGGGAATGGCCGGCGTAGCGGAAGACCACGCCCGCCGTCACCTCGACGGCGAGCGCGATCATGAGCACGATGCAGATCCACTCGAGGAAGCGCTCGTATCCCCGACGGAACGACCCCAAGGTCATCGGCTACTTGCCCAACGCGATCGCGCGATCGATCACTTCCTTCGATCCCTTGACCTCGGCGGCGAACTCCTCGTACACCGGCTTCGAGGCAGTGACGAACGCGTCCTTGTCGGGCGTGTTGACGGCGACACCCGCGGCCTTGATCTTGCCGAGCAGCTCCTCGTCGTCCTTCGCGGCCCTTTGGTAAACGAAGGCCTGCGTCTCCTTGGCCGTGTCCTCCAGAACCTTGCGCACGTCGGCCGGCAGCGTTTCCCACTTCTTGGCACCGACCGTGACGTAGGCGGGCGTGTAGACGTGCCCGGTCAGCGACAGGAACTTCTGGACTTCCTGGAACTTGGCGCTGTAGATCTGCGTGAACGGGTTCTCCTGGCCGTCCATCACGCCGGTCTGCAACGCAGTGAACACCTCCGAGAACTTCATCGGCGACGGATTGGCGCCGTAGGCCTGGAACATCTTCACGCGCCACTTGCCCTCGGGCACGCGCAGCTTGATGCCCTTGAGGTCATCGGGCGTGTTGATCGGGCGCTTCGAGTTGGTGATGTGGCGGTAGCCGTTCTCCCAGACCGCAATCACCTTGAGCCCTTTCCTCTCCGCTTCGGGAGCCAGCTTGCTCCAGAACACCTCTTTCTCGATGCGCTGCATGTGGGCGCGATCCTTGACGAGGTAGGGCATCTCGAACACCCCGAACAGATCCGCCTCGGACGACATCACCGTCGATGGCAGCGCCATGTCGACCGTGCCGAGCTTGAGCTTCTGCAGCAGTTCCTTGTCGCCGCCAAGCTGGCTCGAGCCGTACACGACGACCTTGGCCTTGGCGCCGAGCTTTTCGTTCGCGCGCTTCGCGAATTCTTCGGCCGACGCCGCGAACAGCGAACCCGGCTCGCCGACGTGGCCGAACTTGATCTCGGTCTGCGCGGCGGCCGGCGCCGCGACGGCCGCGACAAGAACGGCGATGAGCAATGTACGACGTTGATTCATGGATTGTCTCCGGTCGTTGGTGCAATCAGGGTGAGCGTGGCGCGCTGCAGGTCTCAAGCCGCGGCGCGCAACGGCTTGGGCGCCGGCCGGGCGGCGAACTCGGCCATCGCGGCCTGAACCCCGCTGCCGGCGAGCGGCACGCCGGCAAGCTTCAGGCCCATCTCCACGCCGGCCAGCGTGGCCAGCAGCGTGAGATCGTTGCTGTCACCCAAGTGGCCGATGCGGAACATGCGCCCCTTCACCTTGCCCAGACCGGTGCCGAGCGAGAGGTCGAAGCGCTCGTGGATCAACCGACGCAGCGCATCGGCATCGACGCCGGCCGGCGTGATCACGCCGGTGAGCACCGGCGAATAGACGCCGGCGTCGGCGCACTGGATCGGCAGCCCCCAGGCGCGCACCGCGGCGCGCACGCCTTCGGCCCAGCGCCGGTGGCGCGCGAACACCGCGTCGAGCCCCTGCCCGAGCAGCAGGTCGAGCGCCTCGCTCAGGCCATACAGCAGGTTGGTGTTCGGCGTGTACGGCCAGTAGCCGCCGCGGTTCATCTCGACGATCTCGTCCCAAGCCCAGAACGAGCGCGGCAGCCCGGCCGACTTCGACGCCTCGAGCGCCCTGGGCGAGAGCGCGTTGAAGCTGATGCCTGGCGGCAGCATCAGGCCCTTCTGCGAGCCGCTGATCGACACGTCGATGCCCCACTCGTCGTGGCGGAAGTCGGTGCATGCCAGGCCCGAGATGGTGTCGACCATCAGCAGCGCCGGATGGCTCGCGGCATCGATCGCCTTGCGCACCGCGGCGATGTCGGAGGTGACGCCGGTGGAGGTCTCGTTGTGCACCACGCACACCGCCTTGATGCGAGCCGCCGAATCGGCGCGCAGGCGTTGCTCGATCAGATCGGCCTGCACGCCGCAGCGCCAGCCGCTGGGCAACCCGGTGGCGGCATCGGTGCCAGGCACCGACAGGAACTCGGGCTGCAGGCCGAGCCGCAGCGCCATCTTCTGCCACAGCGTGGCGAAGTGACCGGTCTCGAACATCAGCACCGCGTCACCCGGGCTCATCGTGTTGACCAGCGCCGCCTCCC
>DATIFD010000228.1:0-10660 GCA_035455385.1 Burkholderiaceae bacterium | reverse complement strand
GTCAGAGGATCGGCCTCCGGCAGCACGGCGACCGTGCACGCGGACGTGTGGATGCGCCCCTGCGCCTCGGTCTCCGGAACCCGCTGCACGCGATGCCCGCCCGACTCGAACTTGAGCTTGGCATAGACGCCGCGCCCGACGACACGCGCGACGATCTCCCGATAGCCACCGAGGTCCGACGGCGATTCGGACACCGTTTCGACGCGCCAGCCCTGCCGCTCGGCGTAGCGCGCATACATGCGAAAGAGGTCGGCGGCGAAGAGCGCCGATTCGTCCCCGCCCGTGCCGGCGCGAATTTCGAGGAACACGTTGCGCTCGTCGCTCGGATCCTTCGGCAGCAGCATCGCCTGCAGCTCGCCGGCCAGCGCGTCGATGCGCGCCTGCGCCGCATGGCGCTCCTCCTCTGCGTACTCGCGCATCTGCGGATCGTGCGCGAGCTCGATCGCGGCCGCGAGATCGGCCTCCGCCTTGCAGAACTCCCCGAAGCGCGCAACGACGGGATCGATCTCCGCACGCTCGCGCGAAAGCTGCCGATAGCGGTCCATGTCGCGCGTCGCGCCCTCGGCAGCGAGCAGCGCGTCGAGCTCCTGCAAGCGCAGTGCAAGCCGTTCCAGTTGCTGTCGCAAGGAGTCCTTCATCTCGGGGGCGTGTCGTCGATTGGCGGACGCGGCAGCGCCGCGCTCAAGCGGGCATCTAGGCCTGCGGGTCCTCGCCGGGGCCGCGCGTGCTGCCGCGCAGGAAGAGGCGCGACACCCACTGCGCCAAGCGCTCGCGCTGCTCGCCGTCGGTGGCGTTGAGCTCGGCCATCGTGCCGTGCAGCAGTTTCTGGGTCAGGCCGCGCGACAGGCCTTCGAGCACGCTGTCGATGTCGGCACCCTTGGCGAGCAGGCGGCGCGCCCGGGCGATCTCGGCCCCGCGCCAGTCATCGGCCTGACGGTTCAGGGCCTGGATCAACGGGACGCTGGCGCGTTGTTCGAGCCAATGGCTGAAGCTCTGGACACCGGCATCGATGATCGCTTCGGCCTGCTGCACCGCGGCCTGTCGCTTCTCGCCGGCGGTGCGCACCATGGCGGCGAGGTCGTCGACCGTGTACAGGTAGACGTCGCGCAGGCGCGCGACTTCGGGTTCGATGTCGCGCGGCACCGCGAGGTCGACCATGAACATCGGGCGGTGGCGGCGGGCCTTCAGCGCGCGCTCGACGGCACCGAGCCCGACGATCGGCAACGTGCTCGCCGTGCACGACACCACGACGTCGAACTCGTGCAAGCGCTGGGGCATTTCGGCCAGTCGCATGGCTTCCGCGCCGAAGCGTCCGGCCAGCTTCTCGCCACGCTCCAGTGTGCGGTTGGCCAGCGCCATCGCGCGCGGCTGCCGCGCCGCGAAATGCGTGGCGACCAGTTCGATCATTTCGCCCGCACCGACGAACAGCACACGAACATCGCGCAGGTCCTCGAACAGCTGCGATGCCAATCGAACCGAAGCGGCGGCCATGCTGATCGAGTGCAACCCGATTTCGGTGGCCGTGCGCACCTCCTTGGCCACGGAGAACGAGCGCTGGAACAGCTGATGCAGCGTGGTGCCCAGCGTGCCGGCGGCGTCGGCTTCGCGCACGGCCTGCTTCATCTGGCCCAGGATCTGGGGCTCGCCGAGCACCATCGAGTCGAGGCCGGACGCGACGCGAAACGCATGTCGCGCCGCCTCGCGCCGCTCGAGCACATAGGCGTGCGCCATCAACTGCTCGCCTGCGACGCCGCCCTTGACGGCCAGCCACTCGATCGCCGGGCGCACCAGCGCGGCCGGTTCGGCCGCGGTGGATGCGACGTAGAGTTCGGTGCGGTTGCAGGTGGACAGCAAGGCGGCTTCCGGCATCGCGTGGCTCAACACCTCGCGCAGCGCGCGCAGTGCGGCGGGTACCTGCTCGGACGCGAAGGCAAAGCGTTCCCGCAGCTCGACCGGTGCCGTGCCGTGGTTGAGTCCCATCGCGACAACGTTCATCGGAGTGAATTGTAAGATTCCGAGGGGTTTGGAGGGCGTCCGGTGAGGGGTCTGGACCACCAGCCTTTGCGCGATTTCAAAGGATTCGAGACGGGCACGGCATGGATGCGTGGCAACAAGCGTGGCATTGGGTGAACCTGCTCTTGCTGCCTGGTGCCCTGGCGGCGATCCACGCCTCGATCTGCAAGCTCGTCTGGCGGCGCGAGCTCGCGCGGCTCAGCTGGCTGCGGCTGGCGCTGTGGTGCGCAGTGGCCGCGTTGGCAGTCGACGTGGCCGGGTGGGTGTGGACCGGTCACGAGGGGTCGATGCTCACCTATGGCGCGATGGTCGTCGCACTGGCGCTCACCACCTGGTTGATGGCCTTCGCGCCGTGGCGGCGTCGCGCGTCGGCGTGAGCGGGCTCCTCAGGTGGCGAGCGTTTCCGACACCAGGGGTTCTCCGCGCAGCGAGTGCGGCAGCGCTTGCGTGATCTTGACGTCGATCATGTGTCCGATGAGGCGTTCCGGCCCCTTGAAATTGACAATCCGGTTGCACTCGGTGCGGCCCATCAGCTCGCTCGCATCCTTGCGGCTGCGCCCCTCGACCAGGACGCGCTGCCGGGTGCCCACCCGCGACTGCGAGATGGCCCGCGATTGCGCTTCGATCTTCGCCTGCAGGCGCTGCAGGCGCGCCAGCTTTTCACCGTGCGGTGTGTCGTCGGCCAGCGACGCCGCAGGGGTGCCGGGGCGCGGGCTGAAGACGAAGCTGAAGCTGGCGTCGAAGCCGACTTCCTCGACCAGGCGCATCAGCGCGTCGAAGTCAGCTGCCGTCTCGCCCGGGAAGCCGACGATGAAGTCCGACGACAGGCTGATCCCGGGGCGCGCGCGGCGCAGTTTGCGCACCGTGCTCTTGTATTCGAGCACGGAGTAGCCGCGCTTCATTGCCGCCAGGATGCGATCGCTGCCGTGCTGCACCGGCAGGTGCAGATGGCTCACCAGCTGGGGCACCCGCTCGTAGACGTCGACGAGCCGCTGCGTGAACTCCTTCGGGTGGCTGGTGGTGTAGCGGATGCGCTCGATGCCGGGGAGCTCGGCAATGCACTCGATCAGCAGCGCGAAATCGGCAATCTCGTCACCGCCGCCCATCGCGCCGCGATAAGCATTCACATTCTGGCCGAGCAGCGTGATCTCCTTGACTCCCTGCGCAGTCAAGCCGGCCACCTCGGCCATCACATCGTCGAGCGGGCGGCTGACCTCCTCGCCGCGCGTGTAGGGGACGACGCAGAAACTGCAGTACTTGGAGCAGCCTTCCATGATCGACACGAAGGCGCTCGCACCCTCGACTCGCGCGGGCGGCAGGCTGTCGAACTTCTCGATCTCGGGGAAGCTGATGTCCACCTGCGGGCGCCCGAGCGAGCGGCGCTGCGCGAGCAGTTGCGGCAGGCGGTGCAGCGTCTGCGGCCCGAACACGATGTCGACATAGGGCGCGCGCTCGACGATCGCCTGCCCTTCCTGGCTCGCGACGCAGCCGCCCACGCCGATCAGCACGCCCTTGCGCTTGAGGTGCTTGACGCGTCCAAGGTCGGAGAAAACCTTCTCCTGCGCTTTCTCGCGCACCGAGCAGGTGTTGAACAGGACCAGATCGGCCTGCTCGGGATCGGACACCTTCTCATAGCCGGCATGGGCGCGCAGCACATCGGCCATCTTGTCGGAGTCGTACTCGTTCATCTGGCACCCGAAGGTGCGGATGAAGACCTTCTTCGTGGTCATCGCAGTGGCCGCAGCGGTTTCAGCTGCTCAGGGCTTCTGCCACACCTGGGCAATCGGATCGAACGACCAGCTCTGCGCTTCCTTTGGCGTCGTGGGCCAGGGTTGCTTGGCCTTCTCGGTGTCGGTCAGGATCCAGACGTCGCGCACCAGCCCGAGCGGATCGAGCGTGTAGTTCACGACGACCTGCTGCTGCCCGATGAGGGCGCCCGACATCACGATCAGGTTGTTGAGGCCGCGGATGCGCGCTGCCGGCGCCAACCGCGTCGGTTGGCCGTTGACCAGCACCTCCGGAGGCTGCCCGAAGCTGATCACGCCGCGCAGGGCATTGGCCGGAAAGTTGCGCTGCACGGTCTGAGCGAACGTGCCACCGGCCGGCGCGAGCAGCAGTGCGAGCAACAACGCGGCAACACAGCGGGTCATGGTGTTCATCCAGGGGCTGTGGCAGCCCGCCGACGCCTTGCATCTCGCGGGCAGTTGGAGTTGGTGGCGCTTCAGGGACTCGAACCCCGGACCTGCGGATTATGATTCCGTCGCTCTAACCGACTGAGCTAAAGCGCCCGAGCCGGCGATTATATCGATCGGTGCTCCGGCGCCCGCAGGCGCGCCGCGGCGCCCCGCAGCAATCATGTTCAGTTTTCTCCGTAAGAAGGTGCCCGATTCGGCACCCCAGCAGGGCGCAGCCCCCGCGCCGCCCGGCGAGGCCGCTCCCCTGTCGATTTCGGGCGATTTTCAGACGACGCCGCGCCTCGGTTGGATCGAGCGGCTGCGCAGCGGCCTGCGGCGCACAGGCAGCAGCATCACCCAGGTGTTCAGCGGCGCACGCGTCGACGACGCGCTGTACGACGAGCTCGAGGCGGCGCTGTTGATGGCCGACGCGGGCCCGGGGGCGACGCGATACCTGCTCGACGACCTGAAGCAGCGCGTGCGCCAGGGCGGCGTGCGCGATCCCGCGGCGGTGAGGGCGTTGCTTGAAGATGCCCTCGCCGAGTTGCTCGCACCCCTGGAGCGGCCTCTCGAGATCGGGCGCACCGACTGCACGGTGATGATGGTGGTGGGCGTCAACGGCGCCGGCAAGACCACCAGCATCGGCAAACTCGCCTGCCGGCTTGCCGAGGCGCGCCAAAAGGTGCTGCTGGCCGCTGCAGATACCTTTCGCGCTGCTGCGCGTGAGCAGCTCGCTGCGTGGGCCGAGCGCGTCGGCCGAACGCGCGGCGCCGTCGAGGTGGTCAGTCAGCAGGGGGGTGACCCTGCTGCCGTGACCTACGACGCCGTGGTGGCGGGACGCGCAAGGGGCTGCGACGTGGTCATCGCCGATACGGCCGGCCGCCTGCCCACGCAGCTGCACCTGATGGAAGAGCTGAAGAAGGTGCAACGGGTGATCACGAAGGCCGACCCGCAGGCACCGCACGAAGTGCTGTTGGTGGTCGATGGCAACACCGGCCAGAACGCGCTGGCTCAGGTGAGCGCATTCGATGCCGCGCTCGGCCTCACCGGCCTGATTGTCACCAAGCTCGACGGCACGGCCAAGGGCGGCGTGCTGGCCGCCATCGCGCTGTGGGCGCGCGAGCGCGCCGCGGCACAGCCGTCGCTGCGGCCGCTCGCGGTGTATTTTCTCGGCGTCGGCGAGACCCTCGAGGATCTGCAGACCTTCAGCGCGCGCGAGTTCGCGCAGGCGCTGCTGGGCTGACGTCGGGCGGGCGCGAGCCCACTGCGGCCTCGCGGCCTGCCGATGGACTGCTGGCCGCAGTGTGTGGCAGTGGCCGAAGTGGCCGGTCTATCGATGAGCCGCCGCGCCGCTGGCCGGCAGCGCATCGAGGTCGTCGAACAGCGTCGACGACACCGGCTCCATCGCCGTGTCGTGCGCCAGCGCGTCGCCGTGAGCGAGGATCTCCTCCATCTCGGCCACCGGCAGCAACGGCATCGGGCGCGAGCCCGAGCCGTTCAGGTTCATCGCCTGCGGACCGTCCTGCAGCAGCGGCGCCATCTGGGCGCGCGCCTCGGCCACCGTCGGCAGCGACGCCTCGGCCCAGGTGAGCACATTGATGTGCGCAGCGCGCAGCACGCGCGACATGCGTTCATGGCGCTGCCGGGCGCGAGCGCTCTGCTGCGTCGGGCGCACGTCGATCACGGCCAGCACGCGCGAGCCCTGATCGCACACCACGAGGTCGGCGTTCAGGCAGCCGACGCGCGACACCCACTGGCTGTACGAATGGCGCGTCGGCACGCGCAAGAATCGCGACAGCGGCACCTGCGCGAGCACCACTTGCTGTGGCAGCGCGCGACGCACGATCTCGAACGCCTTGCGCTCGGGCGTCGTCATCACGCGCGCCGCCTCGGGTGGCCAGTCGGCCACGGTGTCCAGCAAGTCGTTGCGACTCGGCTTCGCGCGGCCCTTCGCCGGTCGGCGCCGCATCAGGAAGTAGGTGATCAGCAGGGCGAGCAGCGCGGCGAGCGCGAAGGCGTTGAGCGAGTCGGTGGCCAGCATGTGTTTGGGCGCGCGATGAGCTGCGGCAGTTGTGACGGCAACTTACGAGCCGGCATCGACGCGGTCAATCGGCGTCGGGCGAAAGGCGTAAGCACAGGTTTCGTGCCCACACGAACCGGGGTATTCCTGGCCGCACGATGCCAACTAATACCGACCGGTAACGGCCGGGTCGCGGGTTGCGACTGCCCGGCCGGCAGCGACGCCTGGTGTCGCCGGATCAGCCGCCGCCGAACCCGCCCAGGCCACCCATTCGCCGCATCATCTTCATCAGGCCGCCGCCCTTCATCTTCTTCATCATCGTGCGCATCTGCTCGAACTGGTTGAGCAGGCGGTTGACCTCTTGCACCTGCACGCCGGCACCGGCGGCGATGCGCCGTTTGCGGCTTGCCTTCAGCAGTTCGGGTTTGCGCCGCTCCAGCGGGGTCATGGAGTGGATGATGCCGGTCATGCGGCGCACATCGCGCTCGGCGCGGTCCAGGTCTGCTTGTCCGGCCTTGGCCGCCAGTTGCGCCGGCAGCTTGTCGATCAGTCCGCCGAGCCCTCCCATCTTGCGCATCTGCGCCAACTGCTGTGCGAAGTCGTCGAGGTCGAAGCCGTCGCCCGCCTTGACCTTGGCCGCCAGCTGCTGCGCGGCCTCCAGATCGACGTTCTTCTGCACCGACTCGACCAGCGCGACGATGTCGCCCATGCCGAGCACGCGGCCCGCATGACGCTCGGCGTCGAACGCTTCGAGGCCGTCGATCTTCTCGGAGGTTCCGGCAAACTTGATCGGCGCCCCCGTCACCTGCCGCACGGACAATGCGGCGCCGCCTCGCGAATCGCCGTCGAGCTTGGTCAACACCACACCCGTCAACGGCAGCGCTTCCTTGAACGCCCTGGCCACGTTGACCGCGTCCTGCCCCTGCATCGCGTCGACCACGAACAGCGTCTCCACCGGACTGAGCGCGGCGTGCAGCGCACGGATCTCGTCCATCATCGCCTGGTCGATGGCCAGTCGACCCGCCGTGTCGACCAGCAGCACGTCGAAGAAGTGGCGCTTGGCATGGTCGAGCGCCGAGCGCGCAATGTCCACCGGCGACTGCCCGGGTTGCGAGGCGAACCATTGGGCGCCGGCCTGCGCCGTGACCAGCCGCAGCTGCTCGATCGCAGCCGGCCGATAGACGTCGGTCGAGACCGTCAGCACCTTCTTCTTGCGCCGCTCGATCAAGTAGCGCGCCAGCTTCGCGGTGGTGGTGGTCTTGCCAGCGCCTTGCAGGCCAGCCATCAGGACGACCGCTGGCGGCTGCACCGCGAGGTTCAGGTCGGCGACGCCCTCGCCCATCGTGGCAGCGAGTTCCTTGTGCACGATGCCCACCAGGGCTTGGCCTGGGTTGAGGGAAGCGACAACTTCCTGCCCGAGCGCCTTGTCTTTGACGCGGGCGATGAACTCGCGCACCACCGGCAGCGCCACGTCGGCTTCGAGCAAGGCCATGCGGATCTCGCGCAGCATGTCCTGCACGTTGCCTTCGGTGATGCGCGCTTGCCCGCGCAGCGACTTGACCAGGCGCGACAGTCGGTCGGAGAGAGCAGATGCCATGTGTGAGGGCGAGGTGTGGAATGCCACCGTGAATCACGGCGGGCGCGGCGAGCGCGAAAGTACACTTGGACGGATGATTTTATCGAGTGGCCCCCTCGCGACATGGCTCGCCATCGCGGCACTGGTGGCGTATGGGCTGGCTGCCTGGCCCTGGCGCGACGGCTCGCGCATCGATGCGGTCGCGTTGGGGTTCGGCTGGGTGGCGCACGGGCTGGCGCTGGTGGCGGACATCGCGGGTTCGGGTCATGGCGCGCGCTTCGGTTTCGCGCCGGTGCTGTCCATCACGGTGTGGCTGGTGTTGCTGGTGCACGCGATCGAGAGCCGCATGCTGCCGCTGCCGGCCGTGCGCCGGGCGCTCGCGGCGGCCGGCTGCGTTGCGGTCGCGCTGGCGTGGGTGTTTCCGGGCGAGGTGCGACTGCCCAGTCAGCACAGCCCGTGGGCCCCTCTGCACTGGGTGCTCGGGGTGGTGTCGTACGGCCTCTTCGGCGTGGCGGTGCTTCACGCCTGGATGCTCGACGCTGCCGAGCGGCGGATGCGCAACCACGCCGACGGCGAGGGCACCGTGCTCGGGCTGCCGTTGCTGCGGCTGGAGCGTCTGACGTTCGGCTTTGTCCAGGCCGGCTTCGTCGTGCTGACGCTGACGCTGGTGCTGGGTGCGGCCACTGTCACGCAGTGGCGCTGGGATCACAAGACGGTGTTCTCGCTGCTCGGCTGGGCGGTGTTCGCGGCCCTGCTGGCCGGTCGCATGCTGCGTGGGTGGCGCGGCCGGCAGGCCACGCGCTGGCTCTACTCGGGTGCCGCTCTGCTGCTGCTGGCCTACGTGGGCTCCCGGTTCGTGCTCGAGGTGATTCTCGGGCGTACCGTGTACTGAGCGAGGGCCAGAACCGTGTTGCTCCGCGTATTGCTCGTGCTGGTCGTGGTGGGCATCCTGATCTGGATGTTCGGTGCGCGCTCGCGCTCGCGCACCGCCAAGGGGTCGGGCCCGGCTCAGCGACCGCAGGCGTTTGCCCGCTGTGCCCATTGCGGCGTGCACCTGCCGGTGAACGACGCAGTGCTCGACGGCGGCCTCGCCTACTGCAGCGAGGCGCATCGCCTGGCCGGCCCCAGCGATCGCGCCGGTTCTTGAGGCCGCCGAGGGCAGCGACGATGTCCGACGAGGCCTACGCAGAACGGCGGCGCGGCGATCGTCGCCAGTCCGATCGGCGGCGCAGCCGCCCGATGGTCGATGAGTCCTGGTTCGGTGCCCTCGGAGACGGCGACACCGACATGCACAGCGACGATGTGCACGAGGCCCCGCGTGCCCCGATGCCCGACCGTCGCGCCGCGCGCGCGACGCCGTTGGATTCGCAACGGCAGCAGACCCGCGAGGCGCGTCGGGTCGCCACCAGCAACGACACCGCGCTTCGCCGCGTGTACCGCACCTATGTGGCAGCCCGTGCCGTGCTCGGCCTGCTGCTGGCGCTGGTGCCTTGGGTGGTGACGCTGCCAAACGTCCACAACCCGCTGCCACTGATCCTGCTGTGTCTGGGCTACGCGGTGCAGAGCATCAGCTATTGGCTGCAGCCTCAGCTGCGCGCTGGCGAAGCGCCGACCATGACGCGGCTCGGCCGGCGGCAATGGGTGGCGACGATCGGGGTGGATCTGTTCGTATTCGCCGCGTTGCACCTGTTCGACCCGGGGGCCAATCTGAACTTCGGTGCACTGCTGGTATTGCCCGTGCTCATGTCCGGCGTGATGACCACGCGGCTCGGCGCACTGGGAACGGCCTCTGCGGTGGCATTGGTGCTGCTCGGCGGGGCCTGGCGCAGTGCGCCAAACCTGAACGATGGCGCCGTGTTGCTGATGCAAGCCGGCCTGGCCGGCATCGGCCTGTTCATGATCGCGCTGCTGGCGGGCGAGTTCTCCGGCCGCCTCGTGCGGGAGGAGATGGCCGCCAGGGGCAGCCTCGAGATCGCGCGTCAGCAGGCGCAGTTGAATCGTCTCGTGATCGAGGAGATGACCGAGGGCGTGCTGGTGGTCGACCGGCGCGCCCGCGTGCGCGCCGCCAATCCCGCCGCCCGCGCACTGCTCGTGCCGTCAGGGATGGCGGATCCGGCGCCGTTCCCGCTGCACAGCCTTGATGCGTGGGCCACGCTGCAGGCTGCGATCGAGCGCGCGTTCGAGCAGGGCAGCTGGCCCGAGTCCGCACGCGAAGTGCGATTGATGTTCGACGACGGCCAGTCGCGCACGCTGCAGGTGCGCGCGCGTTTCACGCGCCGCCGCTCGTTCGACGCCGACGGAGCGCCACCGGAGGAGTTCTGCGTCGTGTTCCTCGAAGACCTGCGCACGGTGCAGTCGCGCAGCCGACAGGAGAAGCTCGCCGCGATGGGCCGCGTGTCGGCGGGCATCGCCCACGAAATCCGCAACCCGCTGGCGGCGATTGCGCAGGCCAACGCGCTGCTGCTCGAAGACGTGCTGTCCACCGAGCAACACCACCTGGCCCGCATGGTGGCCGACAACGTCGACCGGCTCAAGCGCATCGTCGACGACGTGATGGAGGCGGCGCCCGGTGCGGCCGCCGAACAGCACGTGCTCGATGCCAGCGCCGCCGTACTTGCGGTCTGCACCGACTGGGCACGCACCGTGCAGCTGCCGATGGGCGAGGGCAGCCGGCTGCAGGTCGACTTGCCCAACCAGCCGCTGGGCGTGGCGTTCGATCCCGATCACCTGCGGCGCGTGCTGGTGAACCTGCTCGACAACGCGTGCAAGTACTCCGGCGACAACAAGCAGATAGACCTGAGGGCATTTGTCGAGAACGGCCAGGTGTGCTTCTCGGTGACGGACAACGGGCTCGGGATGACCAAACGGGTGATGCGG
>DATIFD010000227.1:0-3095 GCA_035455385.1 Burkholderiaceae bacterium | reverse complement strand
CGAATGAACTCGACGCGGCGGTCGACGCGCGGCAGGGCGTCGAGGATGGTGCGGTCGAACACGAACGCACACCACACGCGGCGTGCCGTGTGCAAAGCGTGGTGCAGCGCCGTGTTGTCGTGCAGGCGCAGATCGCGTCGCAACCACACCAGGGCAGCGGCCAGGGGCTTGTCGATCATCGCAGGGCGCGCAGTGCCCGCGCGCGGCGCCAGTGTGCCGCCAAACGCCCGCTAAGGTGCCCCGAGCCACGGGTGACGACCGCATCGGCGGCGTGCCGCGGGCATAGAATGTTTGCCATGGCCACGAGCCGCATCGACCTGACCAACCAGTTCCTCATCGCCATGCCGGGCCTGGCGGGCGACACCTTCGCGGGCAGCGTGGTCTACCTGTGCGAGCACACCGAGAAGGGCGCGCTCGGGCTGGTCATCAACAAGCCGATCGACATCAAGCTGCGCAACCTGTTCGAGAAGGTCGACCTCCCGCTCGACCGCAAGGACCTGGCCGAGCAGCCGGTGTACTTCGGTGGACCGGTGCAGACCGAGCGCGGCTTCGTTCTGCACGAGCGGCTGGGTGAGGAGAGCCCCTACACGTCGACGCTGGCGATTCCCGGCGGCCTGGAGATGACCACCAGCAAGGACGTGCTGGAGGCCATGTCCAACGGTGCCGGCCCGCGGCGTGTGCTGGTGACATTGGGCTACAGCGGCTGGGGAGCCGGACAGCTGGAGGAGGAGATCGGCCGCAACAGCTGGCTGACGGTGAACGCGTCGCCGGAGATCATCTTCGACACGCCGATCGAGCAGCGCTACGAGAGGGCGCTGTCGCTGCTCGGCATCGATCCGCGCATGTTGAGCCAGGAGGCCGGGCACGCATGAGCAGCGCGGCAGCGCCGATGCGACGCCGAACGCCTCCCCTTTCGTTCCTGGCTTTCGATTTCGGCACCCGGCGCATCGGCGTGGCGGTGGGCAATTCGATGCTCAAGCAGGCGCAGCCGCTGGCCACGCTGACGGGGATGGGCGAAGCCCGCTTCGACGCCATCGGCCGCCTGGTGGCCGAATGGCAACCCGATGCGCTGGTGGTCGGCGTGCCCACGCATCCCGATGGCGCAGCGCACGACAACACGCGGCGCGCGAAGGCCTTCGCGCGCCGGTTGCACGGGCGCTTCCGGCTGCCGGTGCACGAGGTCGACGAGCGCTACACGACCGTCGAGGCGCTGTCGCACGGTGCGACGGACGTCGATGCTGCCGCGGCGGCACTGATCCTCGAGCAGTTCCTGCGAAGTCCATCCGAGCATCCATCGTGACCACGCTCAGCCTCGACGCCGAAGCGCTGTACGCCGAACTGCTTGCCGGCGTGCGCATGCTGCTGCAGCCCGATGCGGTGCTGGTGGGCATCTGGTCGGGCGGTGCCTGGCTGGCCGAGCGGCTGCATACCGACCTCGGTCGGCCCGGCCAGCCGGGCGTGATCTCCAGCGCACTGCATCGCGACGACTACCGCGCTCGCGGGCTGGCCGGCGGCGGCGACGCGACGCGGCTGCCGTTCGCGATCGATGGTGCGCGCATCCTGCTGATCGACGACGTGCTGTTTACCGGGCGCACGATTCGCGCGGTGATCAACGAGCTGTACGACTTCGGCCGTCCCCGCGTGGTCGACCTGGCGGTGCTGGTAGACCGGGGTGGGCGCGAGCTGCCGATCCAGCCGTCGTTCGCTGCGGCCCGCGTGGTGCTGCCGGCCGGCCAGCGGCTCAGGCTGGCGCGCAAGCCCGACGGACGCTTCGCTTTCTCTCTGGAGGAGAAGCACTGATCGTGCTGTCGCGCCGCAATCCCCAGCTCAACTCGCACGGCGAGCTCATTCACCTTTTGTCGATCGAGGGGCTGCCCCGCGAAGTGCTGGTGCAGATCCTCGACACCGCGGGAACCTTCCTCTCGGTGAACGACCGCGAGGTGAAGAAGGTGCCGCTGCTGCGCGGCAAGAGCGTGTTCAACCTGTTCTTCGAGAACAGCACGCGCACGCGCACCACATTCGAGATCGCCGCCAAGCGCCTGTCGGCCGACGTGATCAACCTCGACATCGCGCGCTCGTCCACCGCCAAGGGCGAGACCCTGCTCGACACGATCGCCAACCTCTCGGCGATGCATGCCGACATGTTCGTCGTGCGCCACAGCGAGTCGGGCGCGCCGCACCTGATCGCGCGCCACTGTGCGCCGCACGTGCACGTGATCAACGCCGGTGACGGGCGCCATGCGCACCCGACGCAGGGTTTGCTCGACATGTATGCCATCCGCCACTACAAGCACGACTTCTCGCAGCTGACGGTGGCGATCGTAGGCGACATCGCGCACTCGCGCGTCGCGCGCTCCGACATCCACGCGCTGACGACGCTCGGTGTGCCCGAGGTGCGCGCGGTCGGCCCGCGCACGCTGGTGCCGGGCGACCTGCGCGCGATGGGCGTGCGGGTCTGCCACGACCTGGCCGAGGGCATCCGCGGGGCCGACGTGATCATCATGCTGCGGCTGCAGAACGAGCGCATGAGCGGCGCGATGCTGCCCAGCGCGGCAGAGTTCGCCAAGACCTTCGGGCTGACGACCGAGAAGCTCGCGCTGGCCAAGCCCGATGCGATCGTGATGCACCCGGGGCCGATCAATCGCGGCGTCGAGATCGACTCCAGCGTCGCCGATGGCCAGCACAGCGTGATCCTGCCGCAGGTCACATTCGGCATCGCCGTGCGCATGGCGGTGATGTCGATCATCGCGGGGAACGAAGCCTGAGATGAAGCTGCTGATCGAGCATGGTCGTTTGATCGACCCCGCAACGGGCCGCGACGAGCGTGCCGACATCGCGATCGCGTCCGGCCGCATCGTCGCGATCGGGCGTGTCCCGCAGGGGTTCGAGGCCGAGCGCCGCGTCGACGCCGCCGGCTGCGTGGTGATGCCGGGCCTGGTGGACCTGGCCGTACGGCTGCGCGAGCCCGGCCACGAGCACGAGGGCATGCTGCAAAGCGAACTGCGGGCGGCCGCGGCCGGCGGCGTGACCAGTCTGGTGTGTCCGCCCGACACCGACCCCCCGCTCGACGAGCCGGGTCTGGTGGAGATGCTGAA
>DATIFD010000226.1:0-2559 GCA_035455385.1 Burkholderiaceae bacterium | reverse complement strand
AATCATGGGTAATTGCAGTTCGCTGATCCGCGGAAGCTGCGACGCTCCGCGGCGCAGGGCAGAGCCGACGCCCGGGAATCAGGAGGTCCTCATGAACGATACCGCTTCCGAGGTTCGATCCCAGGTGAGCGAGGCCGAATGGGACCTGCGCGTGGATCTCGCCGCGTGTTACCGGCTCGTGGCTTTATCCGGCTGGGACGATCTGATCTTTACTCATATCTCTGCGCGCGTGCCGGGGCCGGATCACCATTTCCTGATCAACCCGTACGGCCTTTTGTTCGAGGAGATCACCGCGTCGAGTCTGATCAAGGTCGACATGCACGGCAACAAGCTCGAGGAGTCGCCGTACCCGGTCAACCCGGCCGGCTTCACGATCCACAGCGCAGTCCATGCCGCACGTCACGACGCCGGCTGCGTCGTGCACACGCACTCGCTCAACGGCGTGGCGGTGTCGGCGCAGCGCGGCGGGCTGCTGCCGATCTCGCAGTTCTCGATCTTCATCATGGGTCAGCTCGGGTATCACGACTACGAGGGCGTCGCGTTGTACGACGACGAGAAACCGCGGCTGCAGCGCGACCTCGGGCAGAACAAGTTCCTGATGCTGCGCAATCACGGCCTGCTCACGGTGGGTGCCACGGTCGCCGAGGCCTGGCAGGCGATGTACCTGTTCGAGACCGCCTGCACCGCGCAGGTCCGCGCGCAGGCGGGCGGTGGCGAGCTGATCCGCATCGGGCAGCCGATCATCGATGCGGCCACGCAGATGTCGATCGAGGCCACCAGGGGCCTCGGGTCGCAACTCGTGTGGCCGGGCCTGCTGCGCCGGCTGCAGCGCCAGATGCCCGGCTTCGACCAGTAGGCGTTGGCTCGCTCGTCAGGCGAAACGCGGCGCGCGCTTGTCGAAGAACGCGCGCAGGCCCTCGGCGGCGTTGTCGTGCTGCAGATTGGGCACGAAGTGGTCGCGCTCGGCCTGCAACTGCTCGACCAGGGTGCGTGAGCGGGCGTGATGGACCAGCGCCTTGGCGCTGGCCACCGCATTGCTGGCCATGCGCGACAGGCGGTCGGCCCACGCCAGCGCTTCGTTGAGGGCCTCGCCATCGGCGCACACGGCATTGACGAGCCCCCAGGTCTGCCACTGCCGTGCCGATGCGGGCTCGGGCAGCCACAGCGCCTGAAGCGCCAACGCGCGTGGCAGCGCCTGCGCCAAGTGAAACGTGCCGCCGCCATCGGGCGAGAGGCCTGCGCGCCCGTACGACATCGTGAAGCGCGCGCCCTCGGCGGCAACCACCAGGTCGCACGCCAGCACCAGCGAGCAACCGCCGCCTGCCGCATGGCCCTCGACCGCCGCAATGACCGGCTTGGGGCACTCGCGCATCGCCAGCACCAAGGCGTGGAAGCGGTCGATGTTGGCGCGCACGGTGTCGGCCGGGCCTTCGCGCGACGCGGCCAGTCGCTGCAGGTCGCCACCGGCGCAGAAGTGGGCGCCGTCGCCGCGCCAGACGACGGCGCGGACCGCAGAGTCCGCAGCCGCCTGCTGCAATGCCGGCACGCCTGCCTCGTACACGCCGGGCGACAGCGTGTTGCGCGTGGCCGGATCGCTGATGGTCAGCACGAGCGCAGGGCCGCGGCGCTCGATCAGCAACTCGGAAGCCATCGCGATCAGCCCTCCAGCCCAGTGTGACGCATAACAGAGAACATTCTCTCACCCACCGTGGTTGCCCAGGCCTCGCGCCGAAGGTGCGAACGAGCCTTCATGCTAGAGTCCCGCGCGACATTTCGATTGCGATGCATCGCACCGGATCCGACGCGCCAGCACCCACTGCATGAATGCTCGCCGCATCATCCTGGTGGCCCCGTTGGTGCTCGCAGCGAGCGTCGGAGCGCATGCGCTCGGCATCGTGCGCGCGCCCAGCAGCGTCGCGCTCGGCGCACCGCTGAATTTTCCGATCCGAGTCAGCGTCGCGAGCGACGAGTCGCTCAACTCCACCTGCGTCACGGCCGAGGCATACCAGGGTGATCAACGGATTGCACCGTCGTCGCTTCGCCTGAGCATCGAGCAGGGCAACATCGCCGACGAGCGGGTCGTGCGCGTCTATTCGACCGTGGCGATCGAGGAGCCGGTGATCACGGTGACGCTGATGCTCGGCTGCGCGATCCGGCTCGAGCGGCGCTTCACGGTGTTCGCCGATCCGCCCCTGGTGACGACGGTGGCACAGGCCGATACCTCCGAGCCGCCCCGAGCCGAGCGGCCCGCGGCGCCAGCACCGCGCGACACCGCCGCATCGGCGCCGCGGGCGGAGACCGCCGCGCCCACCGACAGCGTGGTCGGGACGGGCACGGCGACGCGCAGCGAGAGGCCGCCAGCGCGACCACCGCGGCCGACTGCGGCAGCAGCGCCGGCGCGCAGCGCCTCGGCGCCCCCCAGCGGCGCACGCCGGCCGGTGCGCACGGCGGCGTCTCCTGCCGCGGCGACCGCGCCCTCGCCAGCCGCGGCCGCGAGCGCCAGGGCCAGCACAGCGCCATCGCGCCCGCACGTGGCGTCGGGCCCGCGACTGCAACTGG